>NZ_JBEPSG010000006.1:0-231160 GCF_040548715.1 Stenotrophomonas sp. 2694 | reverse complement strand
GGGGGGGGGGGGGGGGGGGGGGGCCGCGTACATCCTGCGCTGTGGTCGCCGCCCCCCCCCCCCCCCCCCCCCCCCCCCCCCCCCCCCCCCCCCCACCCCGCCTTCGACAGGTTTCCGCGATCTGTCGGAATGGCATGGCCCGCTCCTGGTGGGTGTCGACCTTGGTCGACACGGTAGATCCACGCCATGCGTGGATGCTCTTCGTTCAATTGTCGAAATATTCGATTTCGTTGGAAATTCATCCACGCATGGCATGGATCTACCACCGTCATCGGGAAACTGTCGAGGGCGGGGCGGTATGGGGCTGCAGGACCGTTGGCGCCATGGATGGCGCCATCGAGCCCCCATGGATGGGTTTACGGCGTGTCCTGCAGCCCCATACCGCCCCGCCCAACCCGCAGAAAACCCAGAGCCGGCTGTTGCAGTTGCTCCGGCAGTTGCTCCGGCCGTTGCTCTGGCTTGAAGCCGGTGCAGGGTGCAACCCTGCCGCCCCCCTCCTGCGGTAGGGTGAGGCGATGCCGCGCTGCAGCTTGGCTACGCTGCTTATTTGATTACACTTGAAACTTGTTTGCCCACGACTCCGGACACCCACCATGAAGCTTGGTTCCTTGAAGGAAGGCGGCCGCGACGGCACCCTGATCGTCGTCTCGCGTGACCTGCGCCACGGCGTGCGCGCCACCGGCATCGCCGCCACCCTGCAGTTGGCCCTGGAGGACTGGAGCCATCTGGCCCCGCGTCTGAATGCGCTGTATGAGTCGCTCAATGCCGGTGACGCCGATGGCGTGTTCGACCTGGACCCGCAGGCTCTGGCCGCGCCGATGCCGCGCGCCTATGAATTCGTTGATGGCAGCGCCTACCTGCCACACGTCGAGCGCGTACGTCGCGCCCGCGGCGCCGAGGTCCCGGAGAGCTTCTACAGTGATCCGCTGATGTACCAGGCCACCAGCGCCGGTTTCCATGGCCCGCGCGATGCGGTCAAGGTGGTCAGCGAGGACTACGGCATCGATCTGGAAGCGGAGATCGTGGTGATCACCGACGACGTGCCGATGGCCGCCACCCCGGAGCAGGCCGCCGGCCACATCCAGCTGATCGGCCTGGTCAACGACGTCTCGCTGCGCAACCTGATCCCGGGCGAACTGGCCAAGGGCTTCGGCTTCCTGCAGTCCAAGCCGCGCTCGGCGTTGTCGCCGGTGTTCGTCACTCCCGACGAACTGGGCGCTGCCTGGCAGGACAGCAAGGTGCACCTGCCGCTGCTGACCCACATCAACGGGACGTGGTTCGGTGCGCCGGAAGCGGGTGTCGACATGCAGTTCAACTTCGCCCAGCTGGTCGCGCACGCGGCGAAGACGCGCCCGCTCAGTGCCGGCACCATCGTCGGCTCGGGCACCATCGCCAACGAAGACACCAGCAAGGGTGCTTCGTGCTTCGCCGAACAGCGCGTGGTGGAAACCCTGCGCGACGGCAAGCCGAGCACGCCGTTCATGTCCTTCGGCGACGTGGTGCGCATCGAGATGCTCGATGCCGCCGGCAACAGCATCTTCGGTGCGATCGAGCAGCGCATCGAACAGGCGGCCAAGCCCTGAGCATGGAGGCGGCGATGGAGATTCCGGTCGACGACGGCATCGTGCTGTACACCTACTGGCGATCCAGCGCCGCCTACCGCGTGCGCATCGGCCTGGCCTTGAAAGGCCTGGCCTTCGAAGCACGACCGGTGCATCTGGTGCGCGAGGGCGGCGAGCAGCACCATGACGCCTATCGCGGGCTCAACCCGCAGCAGCTGGTGCCCACGCTGCTGCATGACAGCCACGTGCTGACCCAGTCGCTGGCGATCCTGGAGTATCTGGAAGAGCGGTTCCCGCAGGTGCCGTTGCTGCCGGCCGATGCCGCTGGCCGCGCACGGGTGCGGGCGCTGGCGCAGCTGGTAGCCTGCGACATCCACCCGATCAACAACCTGCGGGTGATGCAGTACCTCGAGCGCGATCTGCAGTTGCCGGCCGATGCACGCACGCAGTGGACCCTGCACTGGATGGCCGAGGGCTTCGCCGCGATGGAAACGATGCTGGCCGACAGTGCTGACACCGGTACGTTCTGCCACGGTGACCGTCCGGGCCTGGCCGACATCTGCCTGTTGCCGCAGCTGTACAACGCCCATCGCTTCGGCCTGGACCTGGCGGCATACCCCACACTGCGCCGCATTGAAGCGGCCTGCCAGCAGCTGGATGCCTTCATCGCTGCACGCCCCGAAAACCAGATCGACGCCGCCTGACGTCCCGCTGTGCTCGCCGGGCATGGCCCGGCGCTACCGGTCTCCGGCGCGCGGTAGCGCCGGGCCATGCCCGGTGGGCGCGGAATCGGCCGCCAGCAGTTGCCGCAGGTCGTCGCGGAACAGCCGGTAGGCGTCCTCGCGCCGCGTATCATCCTTTTGCCGCAGTACCCAGGCAGGATGCACGGTGGCGTACCCCCGGGTGCCATCCTCGAGCGTGAGCCAGCGGCCACGGTCGCGCGTCAGGTTGAAGTCGCGACCAAATACGGACGAGGCCGCCGTGGCGCCGAGACAGACGATCACCTGCGGCTTCACCCGTGCGATCTCGCCCTGCAGCCACGGCCGGCAGGCATGCACATGGCGGCTCTCAGGGCGCTTATGCAGGCGCACCTTGCCTCGGCGCTCGTGATGGAAGTGCTTCACCGCGTTGGTCAGGTACAGGGCGCTGCGTTCGATGCCCAGCTCCTGCAGCGCACGGTCCAGCAGCTTGCCCGCCGGCCCGGCGAAGGGGCGCCCACTCAGGTCCTCGACATCACCGGGCTGTTCGCCCACCAGCATGATGCGTGCATCGGCACGACCTTCGCCGAACACGGTCTGGGTCGACGCTTCCCACAGCGGGCACTGCCGGCAGACGGCGGCCTGCTGGCGCAGCGCCTGCAGGCTGCCATTGTCCGCAGCGGCATCGGTTGCATCATTCGGCCGTGCGGGAATACGTCGCTGCGGTGCCTGTGCCGGTCGATCATGCATCTCCTGCACGCGGCCGGCTGCGTCGCGCACAAGACCCGGCAACAGGTGCGCTTCGGGAAGATGCTTCCAGTAACGGGCGGGCATTTCCTGCTGCATCATCCGCGTGTTGAGCCGGGCCGGATTGAAGATGCTGGCGTAATAGGTCTGCCACAGCGTCTCACGGGCGTCTTCGGCGGGTGCATCGCGACGGCTGCCGCCATCACCGAATGAGAGCGCGCTGCCATCCCAGCGGACACTGCGCGCGGGTGTCAGGATCGCCCAGCGCATGCCGGCAAAACGGCGGGCGAAAAACGGCGCGATCCGGTCGACGATGTTGTGATCGGGCTCGAACCAGGCGATGAACGCGTCGGTCTCGCCGGGCACCTCCCGGAAGCGTACGAAGGCCTTCATCTTGTGCGTGTCGCGGCGCACCGCCTGCGCCAGCGCCATCAACCGCAACACATCGGCGTCGGCCGGGTTGGACAGCACCGTGCGTTCGCCATGCGCGATGCGCCACAGCAGGCGGTACAGCAGCGGCAGGCGCTGCGGATCGCGATGGCACAGGCAGGTAGCGGCCAGTTCGACGAAGTCGCGCGGCACGTTCGGGACGGTGGCGCCGTCGAGCAGTGGCGCCTGCTGCACCGCCGGCGCGTCCAGCAGCGACGCTTCGCTGCCCGTGATCCAGTCCAGCTGTTCCGGCAGCACCCCGCGCAGCAAGGCCTCACGCGCCGCACCGCGCCAGGCATCCAGCGACCACGGCGGGTCTACGCGCAGCGACCAGCGCTGCAGCTCAGGCAGCGGGCGTGGCATCGAACAGCGAGCCCTGGCGGGGTGGTGGCGCCAGCTTCGCGCGCAGCGCCGCCGGATCATCCAGCGCACTGCGCGGATGGTGGTCGGCCAGCTGCACGAACGGCAGCAGTTTGCTCATCGGCGCCTTCAGTCGGGCAACGTCGGCCACCCGCAGGCGACCGTGGCGGCGTGCCATCAACACGCGCTTGACGTTGCGCACTCCCAGGCCTGGCACCCGCAGCAGCAGCTCCTTCGGAGCAAGATTCAGGTCCACCGGGAAGCGTTCGGGATGGCGGATCGCCCAGGCCATCTTCGGATCGATGTCCAGATCCAGCATGCCACCCTGGGTGGTGTCGGTGATCTCCTCCACGCCGTAGCCGTAGAAGCGCAGCAGCCAGTCGGCCTGGTACAGCCGGTGCTCGCGCTGCAGCGGAGGAGGCTGCAGCGGCAGCTGGCGGCTCGCATCGGGAATCGGGCTGAAGGCGGAGTAGTACACCCGCCGCATGCGGTAGTTGCCGTAGAGGCTGTCGGCACTGGTCAGGATCTGCTGGTCGCTGGCACCGTCGGCGCCGACGATCATCTGCGTGCTCTGCCCGGCGGGTGCAAAGCGGGGAGGGCGAGGACGCGCGCCGCGGCTGGAAACCGGTGCGATCACTGCCGGCGCCTTGCGGGCCTCCTTGGCTTCTTCGATGCGCCAGCGCAGTTCACCCATCGCGCCGCGGATCGATGTGCTGGTCTTTTCCGGGGCGAGGGTGGCCAGGCCCGCCTCGGTGGGCAGTTCGACATTGATCGACAGGCGATCGGCGTAACGACCCGCAGCGGCCAGAAGTTCTGGCGATGCCTCGGGGATCGTTTTCAGGTGGATGTAGCCGGCGTATCGGTGCTCCTCGCGCAGCCGACGAGCCACCTCCACCATGCGCTCCATCGTGTAGTCCGCGTTGCGGATGATGCCGCTGGAAAGAAACAGCCCTTCGATGTAATTGCGCTTGTAGAAGTCCAGGGTGAGCGTGACCACCTCGTCCACGCTGAAACGCGCGCGCGGCACGTTGCTGGACACCCGGTTCACGCAATAGGCGCAGTCGTACACGCAGAAGTTGGTCAGCAGGATCTTCAGCAGCGACACGCAGCGGCCATCGGGCGTGTAGCTGTGGCAGATGCCCATGCCCTCGGTACTGCCGATGCCGCCGGAGGCGCGCGAATCGCGCTTGCCCGCACCACTGGAGGCGCAGGAGGCATCGTACTTGGCGGCATCTGCAAGGATGGCCAGCTTGCGTATGGTTTCCATTGAAGAAACCTACGCACGAGGGGTCTCATTGGATGAGACCGCCCCTTAACTCTTCAGGATTCCGCCGGGCATGGACCGGCGCTACCACCACGCGTCCGGTAGCGCCGGGCCATGCCTGGCGGGCGCGCCGTCAGAACCCGTGGGTAATGCTCGGCGCGCCGGCCGAGAAGTCCGCATACGGATCGTGCTCGCCGCTGCCGCCTTCTGACAGGCGGAACTTCAGCGCCAGGCCATCGCGCGAGTCGGCCGCGCGCAGTGCTTCTTCCTGATCGATGGTGCCGTTCTTGGCCAACCGGAACAGGCACTGGTCGAAGCTCTCCATGCCTTCTTCCAGCGAAGCCTCCATCGCCGCCTTGATCTCGTGTACCTGGCCGCGACGCAGCAGGTCGCGGATCATCGGCGTGTTGATCAGTACTTCGGTGGCCGGCAGGCGGCGCCCCTCCTTGTTCTTCACCAGACGCTGGCTGATCACCGCACGCAGGTTCAGCGCCAGGTTCATCAGCACGTTCTTGTGCGCGCTTTCCGGGAAGAAGTTGAGGATGCGCTCGATGGTCTGGTCGGCGTTGTTGGAGTGCAGGGTGGCCAGGCACAGGTGCCCGGTTTCGGCGAAGGCGATCGCCGCCTCCATCGTTTCGGCATCCAGGATCTCGCCGATCAGGATCACGTCCGGCGCTTCACGCATCGCGTTCTTCAGCGCATTGTGGAAGGCATGGGTATCGAGCCCGACCTCGCGCTGGTTGACGATGGACATCTTGTGCTTGTGCAGGTATTCGATCGGGTCCTCGATGGTGAGGATGTGACCGGTGGTGGTGCTGTTGCGATGGTCGATCATCGACGCCAGCGAGGTGGACTTGCCCGAGCCGGTGGACCCCACCACCAGCACCAGCCCACGCGGGGTCATGATGACGTCTTTCAGCACCTGCGGCAGGTTGAGCTCTTCGATGCTCGGAATCCGGCTGCGGATCGCGCGGATGACCATGCCCACTTCACCGCGCTGCTTGAACACGTTGACGCGGAAACGCCCGGCATCGGCCAGGGCGATGGCCATGTTGAGTTCCAGCTCGCGCTCGAACTGCGGCACCTGGCCCTCGTCCATCAGCGAGTAGGCGATCTTTTTCACCATTCCCGGCGGCAGGCCGGTATTGCCGAGCGGATACAGCTTGCCCTCGATCTTGATGTACACCGGCGCGCCGGTGGTCAAGAACATGTCCGAAGCGTTCTTTTCGGTCATCAGCTTCAGGAAGTAGCCGATATCCATTGCGAATTTTCCCCAACGAAACTGCCGGTGCCCGTTGCAAGCACGGTACCGGCTTGACGACAATGGCCGCGAACCGACAACCGGTACGGCCTCCCCAATGAAACGACTTAGCTTCGCACGAATGCGCCACAGCCTGTATGTGATGGCGTTTGCATTCGCACTCTCTGCTCCCGCCTGGGCGCAGGATGGCGCGTTGGAACTGGCCCAGGCCCGGCAGGCGGTGGACAAGGCCACCCAGGCCGACGCCGACCAGTACGCCCCGGACCTGATCGGGTTGGCCCGCCAAGGGCTGGAGCAGGCCCAGCGTGCCGCTGGCGACCGCCGCGAGCGCAAGAACGCACCGGCGCTGGCCCTGCGTGCCGCCGTTGACGCCGATCTGGCCCGTGCCCGCAGCGAGGAAGCCACGGCGACCGCACAGCTGCAGCTGCGCCGCAACGAGGTCAACCAGCTGCAGCGCCAGTTGTCGACCGGGGAGGACCGCCGATGAAGACGATTTCCGCGCTGACCCTGGCCACGCTGCTGGCCCTGCCGACGCTGGCACTGGCCGCTGACAACCCGATGGTCGGCCAGCTGAGCCAGCGCCTGATGGCGATCCAGGCCAATCCGGACACCGCCGAACTGGGCGCCTTCGAGCGCATGCAGGCGCAGCAGGCCATCGCCACCCTGGAAAAGGCCAAGCGCCGTGACCAGGAGCTGGCGACCTATCTGGCCGAGCGCCGGGTCGAGATCGCCGAGACCGCCGTGCGGGCTGCGCTGGCCGCGCGCGAGGTCGACCGCCTGGAGCGCACCCGCGGCGATCTGCTGATCGAGGCCAGCCGCCGCGATGCCGCCCGTGCCCGCCAGGAAGCCGAACAGCTGCGCATGCAGGCGCAGATGCAGGCAGAAGAGGCCGAACGCCTGCGCCAGGCGGCCGAGGCCGAGACCCTGGCCCGCCAGGATGCCGAGAACGCCCTGACCAGCGTGGCCGGCAAGCAGCAGCAGCGCCTCAGCTCGGCCCAGCAGAACGCGGCCAAGCTGGCCCGTGAGGAAGCCGAGCTGGTGTCCGGGCAGAAACTGCCGGGCTCGAAGTTCGATGGCCGCGGCGAGGTCTTCACCTTTGCCGGTGACGCGTTTGCGGCCGGGGCCTCGAGCCTGTCCGGTGGCGCCCGCAACCAGGCCAAGGCCCTGGCCGAGTACGTGAACATCGGCAAGAAGGGCAGGATCCGCATCGAAGCCTATGACAGCGCCAATGGCGTCGGCCAGAAGCGCGCCGAGGCACTGCGCGACGCGCTGGTGTCGGCCGGTGTCGCCAGCAGCCGGATCCAGGTGGCTGGGAAGAAGGCCGCCTCCACCCGGGCCCGCTCGGCCGAGGTCGTCATCGCGCCGTAATTGATTGATATTGTTTGTTTTTCGTTGTGTTGAGTATTCAGCCTGAACCCCGCCTCGGCGGGGTTCGGTCTTTTTGCCGCAGGGGCTTGAACCCCGTCCAGAGCAAGCGTAGGGTCAATTGTCCGGGACGCAATAACGCGGACCGGACGATGGGAGGGCCGGGCCGATGCAAGCAGGGCGCGAACCGCAGCAGATCGAAGTGCGCAGGCCAGTGCCGCACGTCGTTGTGGGCACCCATGTGGGCATCGACCGGCACTCCTCCATGAACAACGCCCCGTGCCTCGCGGCCGGGGCGTTCGTGTATCTGTCGAAGGAGGTCCATCATGTTTGAAGATCAGCCCCAGAGCGAGATCGACGCCCGTCGCGCGCGCGATCCGGAGTTCCGGGCACTCCATGACCAGCACCGCAAGTTGAACAAGAAGTGCATGGATGCGGAGTTGGGTGTACTCCCGATCGATGATGTCACCCTGGGTCGAATGAAGCGCGAGAAGCTGCTGGCCAAGCAACGCCTTCTGCGAATGTACGAAACACCGCTCGCAACCTCGTCCCCCACGCATTGACGCACCCCTGTCGTGCCCGGAATGGCATGACCTGGCCATCGATGGCCCTGCCAGGCTCTCCTGACCTGGCAACGCGGCGCCGCTGAACGCAGGCGTCGCGCCAAGGCACCACACGCGGTGGTGCCTTGGCCCCGCAGGCACGTCCCCCGATGCGGGCGGTACCGGTCTCCTCGTCGATCCGGGGCCGTCCGCATCCCCTTGGGCCGCCAGCCGAGCTGGTGGGTGCCGACCGTGGGTCAGCACGCCTCCCGCCGGGCATGGCCCGGCGCTACAGAAACGGCTCCTGACTTTCGTCGCCATCCGTCGGATAATCACCGGTCCGGCCCTGTGTGGCGCGAACCGAAGTCCCCCGAATGCCCATCCATTCTTCCGTCCTCGAACTCATCGGCCAGACCCCTATCGTCAAGGCCCAGCGCCTGGATGCTGGCGTCTGCGAGCTCTACCTGAAGCTCGAAAGCGCCAACCCGGGCGGATCGATCAAGGATCGCATCGGCCTGTCGATGATCGAAGCGGCAGAGAAGCGCGGCGACCTCAAGCCCGGCGCCACCCTGGTGGAAGGCACCGCCGGCAATACCGGCCTGGGCCTGGCGCTGGTGGCCCAGCAGAAGGGCTACAAGCTGATCCTGGTGGTCCCGGACAAGATGAGCCGGGAAAAGATCTTCAACCTGAAGGCGATGGGTGCCGAAGTGCGCCTGACCCGCTCGGACGTGGCCAAAGGCCACCCGGAGTACTACCAGGACCTGGCCAAGACCATCGCCGAGCAGACCCCGGGCGCCTACTTCGTCAACCAGTTCGGCAACCCGGACAACCCGGCCGCGCATGAATTCGGCACCGGCCCGGAGATCCTCGAGCAGATGGATGGCGATCTGGATGCCATCGTGTTCGGCTGCGGCAGCTCCGGCACCATGACCGGCCTCTCGCGCGCCTTCGCCACGCTGTCGCCGAAGACCGAGCTGGTGCTGGCCGACCCGGTCGGCTCCATCCTGGCCGAGTACATCAACGACGGCGTGCTCAACGACAAGTCGGGCAGCTGGCTGGTGGAAGGCATCGGCGAGGATTTCCTGCCCTCGATCTCCGATTTCAGCCGTGTGAAGAAGGCCTACGCCATCACCGATGCGGAGAGCTTCCATACCGCGCGTGAGCTGCTGGGCAAGGAAGGCATCCTCGGTGGCTCCTCGACCGGCACCCTGCTGGCGGCGGCGCTGAAGTACTGCAAGGAGCAGACCACGCCGAAGAAGGTGCTGGTGCTGGTCTGCGACACCGGCAACAAGTACCTGTCGAAGATGTACAACGACTACTGGATGCTGGACAACGGCTTCCTTGAGCGCCCGCAGCACGGTGACCTGCGCGACCTGATCCTGCGCCCGTACGGCCAGCGCGACACCGTCGTGATCGGCCCGAACGACCTGCTGACCACCGCCTATCAGCGCATGAAGCTGTATGACGTGTCGCAGCTGCCGGTGCTGGACGGTGACCAGCTGGTCGGCATCGTCGACGAAAGCGACGTGCTGCTGCACGTCTACGGCGACGAAGCACGCTTCCGCGACCCGGTGGCCACCGCCATGGTCAGCAAGCTGGACCGGCTGGACGTGAAGTCGCCGATCGAGGCGCTGCTGCCGGTGTTCGACCGCGGCCAGGTGGCCATCGTGATGGACGGTGACACCTTCCTCGGCCTGATCACCCGCATCGACCTGCTGAATTACCTGCGTCGGCGCGTTCAGTAAGGCGTTTATCGCCGCAGATCGCTGCTGAATCCCGGTTTATCCGCGTCAAAGCTCGTTAAGGCCGCGCTGATAGACTCCCGCTCCTTCGACGGCGCCGGTCATCGGCGCCAATCAGGAAACGACATGTCCAACGCTTCTTCCCCGGACCGCGCGCTGGCGCTGGCCACCCTGGCCATCCATGGCGGCCAGTCGCCCGACCCGAGCACCGGCGCGGTGATGCCGCCGATCTACGCCACCTCGACCTACGCGCAGTCCAGCCCGGGCGAGCACCAGGGCTTCGAGTATTCGCGTACCCACAACCCGACCCGCTTCGCCTACGAGCGTTGCGTGGCCTCGCTGGAAGGTGGCACCCGTGGCTTCGCCTTCGCGTCGGGCATGGCTGCCAGCTCCACCGTGATCGAGCTGCTGGATGCCGGCAGCCACGTGGTGGCGATGGACGACATCTATGGCGGCAGCTTCCGCCTGTTCGAGCGCGTGCGTCGCCGCACCGCTGCGCTGGACTTCAGCTTCGTCGACCTGACCGATCTGGCGGCCTTCGAAGCGGCGATCACGCCGAAGACCAAGATGGTCTGGATCGAGACCCCGACCAATCCGATGCTGAAGATCGTGGACATCGCCGCGGTCGCCGCCATCGCCAAGCGCCATGGCCTGATCGTAGTGGTCGACAACACCTTCGCCTCGCCGATGCTGCAGCGTCCGCTGGAGCTGGGCGCGGACCTGGTGCTGCATTCGGCCACCAAGTACCTCAACGGCCATTCGGACATGGTCGGTGGCATGGTCGTGGTCGGCGACAACGCCGAACTGGCCGAGCAGATGGCCTTCCTGCAGAACTCCATCGGTGGCGTGCAGGGCCCGTTCGACAGCTTCCTGGCCCTGCGCGGTCTGAAGACCCTGCCGCTGCGCATGAAGGCGCACTGCGCCAACGCGATGGCGCTCGCACAGTGGCTTGAAAAGCACCCGGCGGTGGAGAAGGTGATCTATCCGGGCCTGGCCTCGCACCCGCAGCATGAGCTGGCGGGCAAGCAGATGGCCGGCTACGGCGGCATCGTCTCGATCGTGCTGAAGGGTGGTTTCGACGCGGCCAAGCGCTTCTGCGAGAAGACCGAACTGTTCACCCTGGCCGAGTCGCTGGGCGGGGTGGAAAGCCTGGTGAACCACCCGGCGGTGATGACCCATGCGTCGATCCCGGTGGCACGCCGCGAGCAGCTGGGCATCAGTGATGCACTGGTAAGGCTGAGCGTGGGTGTTGAGGACCTGGGGGATCTGCAGGTGGATCTTGAGCGGGCGCTGGAAGCAGGGAATCGCTGATCCATGCAGAAGCATGCCAATCTCCTGTTCCTGTTCCGCCAGCTGCTGGGGCGCGAGTTGGCAGCGCGGTATCGCACCACCGTGCTCGGTGTGTTGTGGCTGGTGTTGCAGCCGCTGCTGATGCTGAGCGTCTATACGTTGGTATTCAGTGGCGTCTTCAAGGCCCGATGGGCTGGCGCCGAATCCACCGGTGATTTCGCGTTGATGTTGTTTGCCGGCCTCGTACCGTTCACGTTGTTGTCAGAAGTACTGATCACTGCGCCGGGCATCATCGCCGGTCAACCCAACTTCGTTAAGAAGGTGGTGTTCCCGCTTCCAGTCCTGTCAATGGTGAAGGTCGCGGCCGCGCTGACCACTTCGGGCATCGGCTTGGCCATTCTGCTGATTGTGTTGACCTGGCAGTCGGGTCCGCCGTCTCCGTGGGCACTGGTCTCGCCGCTGATCCTTCTGGAAATGACCCCCATGCTGCTGGCCATCGCCTGGTCGCTGTCGGCATTGGGTGTTTACCTGCGCGACATCGGCCAGTTCGTCGGTATCCTCAGTAGTGTGCTGCTGTTCCTTAGTCCGATCTTCTTTCCGGCACATGCGATGCCGGAAGCTGCGAAGGGGCTGGTGTACTTCAATCCGCTGGTGACTCCAATCGAACAGTTGCGAGCGGTGACCTTGCAGAACACGGCCCCCGACCTGGCCGTGCTGCTGCCGCATTTCCTGCTGTCGATTGTGGCGGCCATGGTTGCCTACGCTCTATTCCGTCGCTTGTCGCGCGGTTTTTCGGACGTCCTATGAACAATACGCAGCCCGTCCCGACGCAGGGCAGCGCCGATGCGGCCATCGAAGTGCGGGGCGTGACCAAGGATTACCCGGTCTACGCCAGCCCACGTGATCGCTTGCTTTCGCTGCTCAAACCTTCAGGTGACCGCGCCAGCCGGACGTTCCGCGCCTTGGACGGTGTCAACCTGGTGGTACCCAGAGGCGAAACCGTCGGCATCATCGGTCGCAATGGCGCCGGTAAATCCACCTTGCTGCAGATTCTGTGCGGCACCGTTCGTCCGACCTCCGGCACGGTCGCCATCCATGGCCGTTTTGCGGCCTTGCTCGAACTCGGTGCAGGATTCAATCCGGATTTCTCGGGTCGAGACAATGTCTACCTGAGTGCTTCCCTGCTTGGCTTGAGCCGCAAGGAAGTGGACGACAAGCTGGAGTCGATCATCGCCTTCGCCGACATCGGCGACTTCTTCGATCGGCCGGTCAAGACCTATTCCAGCGGCATGTACGTGCGCCTGGCATTCTCCGTGGCCATCCATACCGAGCCGGACGTGTTGATCATTGATGAAGCGCTGTCGGTGGGAGACATCCGCTTCCAGATGAAGTGCCTGGCAAGGATCGAGCAGATCCGCGCGCGGGGCGCCACGATTCTGTTCGTCTCCCATTCGTTGGAGCAGGTCAAGCGTTTCTGCCAGACAGCGCTGTGGCTGGAAGGTGGCAAGGTCAAGCTCCACGGTGAGGCGAGTTTTGTCGCCGACCGTTTCCGCGATTACGAGCTGGGGCGCGAACAGGCCAGCGAGGCGGCGACCGAGTCGTGCCGCACACCGCGTCCGGACAGCATCCCCGCGCATCTGGAGACGGTTGCGTTGAGCACTGACATGCTTGCGCCGTTCGAGCCGCTGAGCGTTGACATCAGCTACACGGTGGTCGACGAGGCAGTGCAGGGGCTGTTGCTGGGGGTGGCCATCAAGGGCATGGATGGTCTGCACATCTTCGGACCCAATACCTATCTCGAGCGCGTGCAGATCCCGACTTCACGCGGGTCTCATCGGGTTACCTACCACATCCCGTCGATGACCCTGCTCACCGGTACCTATCGTATCGATGTTGGCCTGTTCACCGACAAAGGGCTGGTATGCCTGGACTATCTGTCCGAAGCCAGCGTGTTCACCGTGGCCGCGCCGTATTTCAGTGAAGGCGTGGTCTATATCCCCCATGAGTGGAAGGTCCATGACGTCGACGCTTCTTGATATTCCGTTCGACCACTACCAGCGTTACGGTGCGGCCGCGTACCTGCTGAACGCTCTGGACCTGGCCGCACCGCGCGTTCTCGAGGTCGGTGCCAACCGCCAGCGATTGCTGGGTCAGTTCCTGCCGGAAGCTTCGTTCCTTTACACCGATCTGCACGCCGAAGGCGACGAGAAGGATTTCATCGTTGCCGACGCGACGGCCCTGCCGTTCCCGGACCAGGGTTTTGACGCGGTGGTCTCGCTGGACGTGCTCGAGCACATCCCTGCGCCGCTGCGGGCACGTGCTGCCGCCGAAATGGCGCGCGTGGCCGGTCGGGCTGTCATCGTCGGATTCCCGCCGGAGCAGGCTTGGGTCAAGGACGCCGAGCTGGATGCAAACAACCGCTGGTTCGAGCTGTTCGGCGAGGATTACGTCTGGTTGCAGGAGCACAAGGAATTCGGCCTGGTCGATACTGCCGAGATCGTGGCCACATTCGAGGCCGCAGGCTTGACCGTGCTGCGTTTCGGTCAGGGCAATGCCGAGCTGTGGTCCAGCCTGATGGGGGCACATTTCATCAAGGTGAAGTTCCCCGAGCTGGAACCGCTGGTGAGCGCAGCCGATCGCCTGTACAACAGCCGCGTGTTCGCTGGCGACCATAGCGACCAGCCCTATCGCGAGTACTGCGTGGCACTGCGTCTTGACAGCGATGTCGATCGGTTGCGGGCGGATCCGCCCTTCCAGGCTGGGCAGGACGAAGAGGCCACCTCGCTGCTGAAGGGCTTGGCCCGTGGCCTGCGCGACCTCGCCGTGCGTACGCGCAATTCGGAAGCCGAATGGGAGTCGACCGCGCGCGCACTGGATGCCTACATCGTGGACCTGGACTCTGCCAAGCGCGAATGGGGCGGCACGGCCCGATATGCGCTGGAGCTGCAGGCGGCCAAGGACGCAGGCGATGCTGATTGGTTGGCGCGGCAGCAGCAATGGGAGCAGCGGGACCGGGAAGGCGCAGAGGAGCTGGCGCTGGCAAAGGAGCGCAACGAGCAGTTGATCGCGGAGGCATCAGCCATCGAGCAGCGTGCCGAGCAGGCCCGGCAGAAGATCGCTGATGAGTTCGAATACCAGGCCGCCGCCTACGCGCGTTCGCGCAGGAAGTGGAAGGTCGCAATGCTGCTGGTAGGCATTGCTGGCGCCGCTGCAGGGATCCTGCTGGGCTGGGCGGTCCTTTGAGCCACTACCAATTCTGCAGCGTGTACCTGCTGAACAAGAGAGGAAACACTTGATGTCCAAGCTGCGCAACCTGACCAGAGGAATCTACTGGGGCCTGCGCCGGGCAAAGAGCCAGGGCATTCCCTTGCGTTCGATCTTTTCCGCCCTGGTGCGCGCTTCGCGCAAAGGGCCGCGTCATCTGGTGCGCTCCATCCTGGCTTATGCCAACGGGGGCCATCGGGTGGCGATTACAGCAACCACGATCGATGCCTATGAGCGGTGGTTCAAGGCGCAGCCCCCGTTGCCGGTGCCGGCCGATGCCGGCCTGATCAGCATCGTGATGCCGGTCTGCAACACGCCGGAGGCGTTCCTGCGTGAAGCGGTGGCCAGCGTTGAGGCACAGACCTATCGCAACTGGGAGCTGTGTGTCCATGATGATGCCTCCGACAAGCCGCACGTCGCGCGTGTGCTGGAGGAATTTGGCGAGCGGCTGCCGAACCTGCGGATCTCGCGCTCGGCCACGCGCCAAGGCATCGCCGCGACCACCAATGCAGCGGTGTCGCTGGCCGAAGGTCGCTGGATCACGTTCCTTGATCACGACGACCTGCTGGAGCCGGACGCGCTGGCGGCCGTTGTCGCCTGCCATCTGGAAACGTCCGCCGACGTGGTCTACACCGACCACGACGTGCTGGGCGAAGATGGCCGGCTGCGCAATCCCTATTTCAAGCCCGACTGGAATCCTGACCTGTTCCTTTCGCAGATGTATCTGGGCCATCTTGTGAGTTTCGAGTCCGGCCTCGTCCGCCGGCTGGGAGGCCTGCGCAGTGATTGCGACGGTGCTCAGGACTATGATCTGGTGCTGCGCTGCGTGGCAGCAGGTGCGCGCGTGGCACATGTGCCGCGGGTGCTCTACCACTGGCGCGCGCATGCCGGGTCGACCGCGGCCAATGCCGCTTCCAAGCCCTACGCGCATCACGCCGGCCAGTTGGCGTTGCAACAGCACGTGCAGACCGGCCACCCGGGTGCCCGGGTTGAAGAGGGCGAGCAGCTGTTCTGCTATGACGTGCGCTATTCCTATGCCGATGAGGGCCCGCTGGCCAGCATCATCATTCCCACACGCGATGGGCTTGACCTGCTGCGGACCTGTGTCGAATCGCTGTATGCCAAGACCCAGTACCGTGATTTCGAGATCATCGTCGTCGACAACGGATCGACCCAGCCCGAGACCCTGCAGTGGCTGCAGGCCATGTCACGGCGACGCAACTTCCGGGTGATCGATGCCGACGTGCCGTTCAACTGGTCGGCGCTGAACAACCTGGCCGCGCGTGAAGCGCGTGGTGAGGTCCTGGTCTTTCTCAATAACGATACCGAAGTGATCGACGGTGAATGGCTGCAGCGGCTGGCCGAGAACGCGTTGCGGCCGGACGTTGGGGTGTGTGGTCCGCTGCTGTTGTACGGGGACCGCACCATCCAGCATGCTGGCGTGGTGATCGGCATGGGTGGCTGGGCCGACCACGTGTTCAAGGGCGAGCCCCCGATCCACTTCCAGAATCTGTTCGTGTCGCCAGTGCTGCAGCGGCAGGTTCTCGCTGTCACCGGTGCCTGCATGGTGGTGGCACGCGATACGTTCGAGTTGCTCGGCGGTTTCGATGAGAGCTTCATCGTCTGCGGAAGTGACGTCGAGCTGTGCCTGCGTGCGCACGCGCGTGGCCTTGCAACGGTCTACGTGGCGCGGTCGGTGATGATCCACCACGAATCCAAGACTCGCGACCCGCGTGCGATTCCTGAAAGTGATTTCGTGCGCTCGGCGCAGGCATATTCACCTTATCGCGAAGAGGGCGATCCGTTCTTCAGCCCGAACCTGGATTACATGGCCTCATCGCCGCGTCTGCGTGGGGGCGTGCAATGAGCCGTATCGGCCAACTCCTGCGACGCATCGCCGCTCGTCTGGAAGCCAGCGCGCCAGGGACCCCCACCCCCAGCACGAATGTCGCCGAGATCACCCCTTGCACGCCACGCCATGACCCGTGGGTAGGCCAGCGGCTGAATCTGGTGCTGCCCTCGATCAACAAGCAGCATTACTTCGGTGGCATCCATACGGCGGTGCTGATCTACCGAGAACTGTGCAGGCACTTTCCGGCATCGCGGATCATCCTGGTAGACAGTTCGCCGGATGAAGAGGCGCTTTCGCGCTTCTCCGACCATGTGCTGGTGCCTGCGGACCAAGCCTCATCGGCGCTGCGCCAGATCGTGCCGTTCAGCGATCGCTACCAAAAGACGCTGCCGGTTGCCGACGAGGACATCTGGGTCGCCACTGCCTGGTGGACTGCGTACGCGGCCCAGCGCATGTCGCAGTGGCAGGGGGAAAATGGTGGCGTTGATCGCCCGATGGTCTACCTGATCCAGGATTTCGAGCCGGGCTTCTATGCCTGGTCAAGTCAGTACGCACTGGCATTGAGCACCTATCGCCGTGATCGGGATATCGGCATCTTCAATACCGGCCTGCTGGCTGACTTCTTTGAACAGCATGGCCTGCGTTACACGCAGCGTTCGGTGTTCGAGCCCGTGCTGCATGATGGCCTGCGTCCGGCACTGCAGCAGGTTCGACAGGCACCGGCCCCGCGCAAGCGTCGCATTGTTGTCTACGCACGCCCGGGTACGCCGCGCAACGCGTTCGAGCTGATCTGCGAAGGCTTGCGCCTGTGGGGCTGGAAGGATCCGCGCGCGGCGCAGTGGGAGGTGGCGGCGCCGGGTGAACTGCAGGCGGACCTCGACCTGGGACCATTCGCGCTGAAGGCTCTGGGCAAGCTGGACATCGACGCCTATGCAGAACTGCTTTCCAGCTCTGCCATCGGCCTGTCGTTGATGGTTTCTCCCCACCCGAGCTATCCCCCGCTGGAAATGGCGGCGTTCGGCATGGGCGTGGTGACCAATCGCTATGACAACAAGCGTCTGGATGAAACCATGGCGAATGTAGTCTCCCTGGACGCAATGACGCCTGAAGCAATCTGCAGGGCATTGATGGGGCAGGTTGACCTCTGCGAGGCTCGGGGTATGCACCCGGGTGTGACCGCTGGCGAGGATGATCCGCTGCTGCAGGTTGGTAGCTTCGACCGCGTGGCGGACGACGCGGCAGCTGCGCTGGGTTTGTCGATATAAAAGCAATGGACCTGTAATGCTGAAGAATCGTTTTGCCTGGCCCGGGAACGGCCGGTTGATGCGTGCCCCTGTGCTTACCGCGTTGGCGGTGTTGCTGCTGGCCTCGCCCTTTATCCACAGCTTTGATCAGGCAAGATTCCTGGTGCTGCTGGGAATTTCCATGGCGGGCATGGGCTGGCTGGGCGGGATGAGTGCCCGTCTGCTCAGGCTTGAGGTATTGATTGCGTCTCCGGCCCTGTTCACCCGGATCCTGCTGGGTCAGGTGGCATTGGTCGTGATGTGGTTGTTGCTCTCGCCATTGACCTTGTTGTGGTCGCGTGGGCTGGGCCTGTCCCATGGCCTCCCGCTGGTCATCATGGGGCTGATGGCAGGTACGTTGTGGTGGCGTCGCGGGCAGCTGTCCACCTGGAAGCATGCGGCCTCCCACGTCGATGGCGCGTGGCTGCTGATCGCGCTGCTTGCCACGATGGTGTTGCTGAAGGCGGGCACCCATTATTCCCTGCGTGCGGGTGCATTGGGCCTGGATACTCACCAGCACATCGCCTTTGCACTGGACCAGTTCACCGCTGGTTATCCGAAGCTGTCGGCCGGACACACGCTGTGGCTGGAAAAGTATCCGAAGATGCTGCATGTCCTGGCCGCCTTATGGGCCTGGCCGGGGTTTGGCCTGCATATCGGGCCCTTCCTGAAGATCCAGCCGGTGCTGCAGGCCACGTTGGCAATCTTCGCCATTGCCGAAGTCGTCCTGCTCTGGATGCGTCAGCGGCAGGTGTCAGTGCCGATGTCCCGCGCCTGGGCTGTCATGGTGGTGGTCGTTCTGGGGTACTGCATCCTGCGCGGCACCAGCTTCCTGTATCCGGTGGATGACCTCAACAGCACCGGTCGCCTGGCCGCCATCTCCACGCTGTTGTTCCCAGTGCTTTGCGCGATGCTTTGCTGGTTGGAACCAGCGAAGAGTGGTAGGCCCTGGGTGCTGGCTTGGCTCAGTCTACCGCTGGCAGGGGCGATGGCGGCAAAGTTGAATCCTTCGCTCGCCATTGCTTTTGTCAGTTTCGCGGTGCCGGCATGGGCGTTGTTGATGCTTCCCTTGTGGTTCCGGGTCGATGGATTGCGCGGAAAACTTGGCCTGCCGTTGCTTGGCCTGCTGGCTGGCGGAGTACCAGGAGTACTGCTGCTGGTGACCGATCCCTACTACCTGCAGTTGCTGGCCGAGGCCTCGCCAGTGGTGCGTCGGTTCGTCGAACAGACGCTGGGGCTTCGACTGCTGGTGGCGCCTGTCGAGTTGGGGCGGTCGTCGGCCGAGGTCGTCGAGCGCCTGGTCCAGGTGCTGCCCTGGGAGCTTTGGTATGGGCCGCAGCCTTCGATGGGAGGACAGTACCTACCCGATTCACAACAGGTGGTAGCCCACACGCTCCTCCCGCTGACCCGCCCACTCGCCGTGTTCACCTTCCTGGTGGGCATGGCGATGATGACCATCGCTCCTGCTTCGATCCGAAGCCGTCGGGCCTTCGGACTGCTGGTCATCGCCCAGTTTGCGCTGGCGGTGGCGGTGGCTGTCGCCCTGCGAGTCTCCAATATCACTACCCTGACGCTTGGACACGACACGCTCGAAGCGAGCCTGCTCAGCACTTATACCCAACGCTACATCGGTCTGCTGACCATGTACGCGGTGTTTCTGCAGTGGATCCTGATGCTGGCGATACTGGTGATGGCGGTTGATGCCGGGCTTCAATGGCGTATGCCCCGTGTGCTGCAGGGCAGGACAACGGATCTGGTGAGCCGGTGTGCGATGGCGGTGGCGGCACTGGCGGTGGTGGCCAGCTTCATCAGCATTGATATCAAGGGGGTGACACCTGCAGATCAGGGTTGGACCTTCCCGATCAATGAGTCCGACGTACGCGCCTTCCAGGCTGCCGAGCGCGCGCTGCCCGACGACGCCGTAGTGCTCGCCCCAGCCTATGCCATTGTTCTCAACGGACGCGAGGACTGGGTTCTGCCGTCCATGTACGTGACGCCCTACCTGCCGTTTGCACACCGCGACTATTTGTTCAATGTCAGGCTGGGCTCCGGGTATGGGTTCTTCGCCAAGGATCTGCGCTCGATGTTCTGCCGCTCGCAGGTGCAGCAGACCCGTGAGATCCTTCGTCGAGCCGGCGTAACGCACCTGCTGGTGCATCGCTGGGAAGGGCAGGGTGACGAGCGGGCGCTGGATGGACAGTACTGCCTGACCGGTTACCGGCAGTTGGGCGCAGCTGGCAAGCCAGTAGCTACCGGTCCAGACGGCCTGGTGTTCTACCGTCTGGATCCTTGAGGCAGAGATGGGTAACAACGAAGAGGAGAGGGATATGCTCGGACAGTCCGACAGCGCGCTGAAACGGGGAACGCAGGCAATTGCCGTGGTCATTCCCAGCTACAAGGTCACCCGGCATATCCTGGGCGTAATCGCTGGCATCGGTCCCGAGGTGGATGCGATCTACTGTGTCGATGATGCCTGTCCGGAGCAGTCCGGCCGCTTCATCGAGCAGAACAACATCGATCCCCGCGTTCGCGTGCTTTACAACCAAGTCAATCAAGGCGTAGGCGGCGCGACCATGACCGGCTACCGCCAGGCTGCCGCTGACGGCATGGCCGTCATCGTCAAGATCGATGGCGACGGCCAGATGGACCCTACGCTGCTTCCGTCGTTCGTTGCGCCGATCCTCAATGGTGAAGCCGACTACACGAAGGGGAACCGTTTCTGGGACCTATCCCAGATCAGCCAGATGCCGCTGCTCCGTCGCTTCGGAAACTTGGGGCTCTCGTTCCTGGCCAAGGCATCCAGCGGATATTGGCGGCTGTTCGATCCAACCAATGGCTATACCGCCATCCATGCCGCAGTCGCCCAACGCTTGCCGATGGAAGCGATCAGTACGCGTTACTTTTTCGAGACCGATCTACTTTTCAGGCTCAACGCCATGCAGGCAGTGGTCCAGGACGTGCCCATGGATGCGCGTTACGGCGACGAAGTGAGCAATCTGAAGGTCAGCCAGGTGCTTGGTGAATTCGCGCTCAAGCACGCCAGGAATTTCTGCAAGCGAATCGCCTATCGCTATTATCTGCGCGATCTGACCATCGCTTCGCTTGAGCTGGTTGCTGCGCTCGCGCTTCTTGCTGGCGGCACACTCTACGGTGGCTGGCATTGGATCGCCGCTGCCGGTGCCGGCGTGTCTGCGCCCGTGGGTACGGTCGTGCTGCCTGCCATCGCCATTGTCAGCGGCCTGCAGTTCCTGCTTGCATTCCTCAGTTACGACATCGCCAATCAACCCGTGACGCCGGTTCATCGGTCGCTGATGGGGCTGCGCCGCTGAGTCCCCCATCGATGGGGCGGTGAGCAGGGCAGAACCTAGCTCTGCGCTGGTTATGCCGAGAGGGCGCCTGCTACTATCCCACTCCTCGATTCTCCAAGAATCGTGCGGGTGGCTGCTGGCATGCTGCATCGTAGTTCGTTCGCATGTGACATAGCCAATCCCATATCCACACCGTTTCTGTATTTTCTGGAAGTAAAATGGACAACAACAGCACGTCGGCGCGGGCTTCCACCCTGACAAAGTGGGGCTGGGGCGCCTCGATCATCGTCGGCATGCTGATGGTGCTGCTGTTGACACCATTCGCCTCACCGATGCCGAGCGCGGGCCTGGATG
Organism: Stenotrophomonas sp. 2694; assembly: GCF_040548715.1. Lineage (NCBI taxonomy): Bacteria > Pseudomonadati > Pseudomonadota > Gammaproteobacteria > Lysobacterales > Lysobacteraceae > Stenotrophomonas > Stenotrophomonas sp. 2694. Next base: position 209,839 of record NZ_JBEPSG010000006.1, on the reverse strand, counting down.
GCTCCTGGTCCTTCGCGATGAATGTCGCGACGGCTGAGCACCTGCGCTTCGGCAAGGACATCATCTTCACCTTCGGTCCCTGGGCCTCGGTATATACCAATGTCTATCACCCCGGCACCGATGGCCTGATGATCGGTGGTTCGCTGCTGATTGCAGTTGCGATGTCAGCGGGTCTGTTCGCGGTCGCCCTGCCAAGACGGCGCATTCTGCTGTTGCTTTTCCCGCTCGTTGTTGGCCTGATCTGGCTGCCCTATGGGAGCGGATGGCGGGACGCAACCCTGATGCTGCTGCCTCTCCTGCTGCCTTTGGCGGTTGTGCGCGGCATCGAAGCGGGGCGTCAGCAAATCGGTATTCTGTGCGTACTGGCTGCGGCAATTGCGATACTGCCGTTGGTGAAGGGCAGCTTCAGCCTTCTGGCGGCGGGCTCAAGCTTGGTCGCTGTGTTGATGTGCTGGCGGACGTCGCCACGACTGGCGATCGTCATTGTCATCACCGAAGTACTGGCCATGGTTGCAGCATGGCTGATCGCTGGGCAAGCGCTGTGGGATCTGCCGGGTTATTTCATTGCCCAGGCTGCGATCGTTTCCGGATACACAAATGGCATGTCGGCCTCCGGTGATCCGAAGTTGACGAGCCTTTTCCTCTTCCTTGCAACGGCCGTTGTGTTGGTTGGCATTTCCGCTTTCGGCAATGTGCGGCGTCGATGGTATGCGCCGATTCTATTTGGCCTCTATCTGTTTGTAACGTTCAAAGCCGGCTTCGTCAGGGGCGACCAGGCGCATGCGATGATCGCATCGACAGGGTTGCTATTGCTTGGGTTGCTGCTTTGCATTGCGCCGGGCAGTGAGCACGGCCGAGGCATCGCTGCGCTCGCGGTCGGAGTGCTGGGTTCTGCACTTATCGTTTTCTCCTACGAAACTCACAACCCTGCGACAGCCGTGGCTAATCTGGGCGAAGCGGTCAAGTCGCCTGCAAAGGGCCTCTGGCAGCGCCTTTCCGACGGCCAAGCGCTGGAAGACAGCTTCCAGAGGCGTGTCGCAGAGTTGCGCGCAGAGTCTCCCTTCTCGTCGGAGAGGGGAGAGGTGGACCTGTACTCTTATGACCTCACGCAGGTACTGGTTGCGGAGGGTCTGAAATGGAAGCCGCGCCCCGTCCTGCAGAGCTACACCGCTTACGCGCCGTCACTGATCCGGACCAATGCCGAGCATCTGCGCAACAATCCACCGGCGCGGATATATTTCAACGCAGACACCATCGATCATCGATATCCCGCTCTTGAAGACGGCGCAAGTTGGCTTGAACTACTTGGCAGCTTCAGGCCGCAGCGGGTCGATTCCGGGTACGCGGTGCTGGAACGTCGCGCTGGATCGGCGGCGCCTCTGCAGCCTCAGCCTGCGAAGGAGATTGAAGTCCGCCTTGGCCAGGAAATTGCAGTTCCAGGATCACAAGGGCCGGTGTGGGCGACGCTGGACATTCAGCCTACCTTGCTTGGGAAGCTGCACGGCGCGTTGTATAAATCTCCGCAGTTGGTGCTGTCGGTGCGCTATGACACGGGTGAAGTCGCAACGTTCCGAATGATTGCGGGTATGGCTTCGACCGGCTTCATGCTCTCACCGACGGTGACCGACGCTACCGGATTCGTCGCGTTGGGCTCGCATTATCGCGATGACCTCTTGGGCGAACGTAAGGTTGTTGCGATGAGCGTACGTGGTGAGAGTGGTACGCGTTTCATGTGGAAGGGCTCTTATCGCGCCACGTTGGCGCCCCTGGAGATTCCCATGACGGCCGATGCAGACCGTGCCCTGACCGGCACATGGGAGGAAGGGCTGCCTTCCGATGCCTACGTTACGGGTGGCAACTGCAATATCGAGGAAGTCAGCGGACAAAGCGTCACCGTCGAATCAATGGCGCTGCCCGGCCGTTTGTTCAAGGTGCGTGGCTGGGCAGCAGTGAACGCTGAAAAGGGTGTCGCCAATCAGGGCGTTTCCTTGCTTGCCGCGATGCCTGACGGCCGCACGCTCATCCTGCCTGCGAGGAATGTGCCGCGCCTGGATGTGTCTGCCCATTTCAAGAAGCCCGCACTCGCGTATGCCGGATATGAGGCCTATGTAGATGTACGCAAGCTGCCCTCGGAAGTGCATTTCCGTGTGCTGCAGAGCGATGGCCGCCAGTGGTTGATCTGTCACCCGCCACTATTGACCATTCACCGCACCGATACGCTGGCCGCGCCCCCCAGCAACTGATGGCGGGCACCTGAAGGCTGCCGCTGAGCGGATACGCCGCTCAGCGCCGGAAGGAAAACTTCTTGTGGCCGATATAGCTGGTGATGGCCGGAATCATCACGCCGATCGCATGGGCGATGGTTTCATTGTGGAAATCAATTCTCAGCGCGGGGAGCAGCCAGCGAGCGGTGATCAGGCTGGCCAGCACCGTCTGCGCGACCGCTGCAAGGTTGATCAGCAGGAACCATAGGAATTGATGGTGCAGCCGATTGCTGGACTCGCTGAATACAAACACTTTGTTGAGTGAGAATGCAGTGATCAGGCCAAGGCAGAACGCCAAAAGTATTGCCGGAACATAGGGCATCCAGTGGCTGAGTATGATGCGAGAGCCAACATTGACCAGGGCGGCAACGCCGCTGGCCATCAGGAAGCGCATGAACTGGGTAGAGGGGGGGCGTACTTTCATGCTGCTTCTGCCATTGGGTGGTTGCCGCGGGGAGTGCCGCGGGTAGGTGGAGCAACTGTCATTTTTTCTCGTCTGGCACTGCGGTTTCCACCTCGATCTTCCAATCGTAGGGATTGACGGGAATGGTATGCGGGCCCGGTTGCTTGAGTTGTGCCGACTGACCCTTCCAATCGAAATCCTTGAATGGGGGCCGGCGGAGGTACTGCGCATTGGTCAGGGCGAACAGGCTGATCAATGCGGTGGTCATGGCGGTAGCATTGGCGCGGCCGCGTCGCGTCTGGCCACTCAACGCGAGCCATACGGCCCACCACCAGACCACCTTCACCAAATAGAAATAGCGATCCCCATTGAGTGGAACAAGGTCTGATGGAGTGGTCATCCTGAGCATCGGCACAAACGTCTCGACGATGGCAAATGCGATGAAACCAAGTACCGTCAGACGTGCATGGCCGTCGATACGGCGTGCCAGCAACAGCGTACCGATCAGCATGCCGTAAAGCAGGAGCCAAGCTGTGCCGGTAAGGAAGTCGACGCCGAAGATGTGAGGCGGCACCAGTTTGGTGAACGTTGTATCGAGCACCCAGGCCGGTCCCATTCCAGCCAGACGCTGGGCTTCGGGATAGGACAGGATAACCACGGCCTGTACGATGCCGCCGATCGTCATCGCGGCCACGGTCGGCCAGTCGCGGTTGGCCATGAAACCAGACAGGGCGCCATTGAAGGGATCGATGCGCGTACGTTTCGCCAACCAGGCTGCGGCCGCGATCGCACACATGACCGCAAGCAGCAGGGTGGAGAAAGGCCCTGTAAGGGCGATGAGCATGATCAGAACCGCGCGCATCCAAGGGGTGATGCGCGATGTCGAAGCCTCAGCAGGCAGCAGGCAGCAGGCGGCCATCGCAAACTGCAGGAACCACTGGACATTGGTGATCGTGCCGAAGATCTCGCCATTGGTCGGCACCGCCAGCATCGACAACGCGACGATCCAGGCTGGTATATGTCCGCGTAGGCGCCGGCAGGTGTAAGTTATGGCCATCGTCGAAAAAAGGATGGCCGCAGCGTTGTAGATCAGTGGTGCCTTGGCAACTGGTAGCCAAGCGGCGATCCAAGCAACCAGGCGCGGAATCGCCAGCAGATAGCCGGCGTAGGGAGCGAATATCTGCGGCAATCCCTGCCCGTACTGATCGGTGAAGAAAACCGTGGCATCTTCCGCCCAGAACTGCGGAAGACTCAGCGCGTCGTTGCTCTTGTAGGCCATCACGAAGAGAACGACCAGGAAGGTTCCCAGCCGCTCCCCGAGTGTGCCTTCACGGCGTCCCGGTGTGGTCAATGAAAGCGAGGTCATGGAAGTATCCGCAAAGGGAGAGCAGATCCGGGAGGCGGCGGAATTGGTTTGGCATCTCCTTCGCCCCTAGATCATCGAAGAACTGTGGGTCCAACGTGCGGATGGCCGGCCGGGGGCGGCCCGCTACTTGCCGCTCGTTGCTTGGCGAAGCCGTGTGTTGCCCGCGGCGGCGGCCAATGCCGAGCCGACCGCAATACTCTCATTGATCGAGCGATCTTCCGGGTAGTAATACGCCGTATCGGCCATGAAGAAGCCCTGCAGCGGTGTCTTCATTGGCGGCAGCATGTCCTGGAAGCCGGGCGGGCAGATCGTCTGTGCGTACTCATAGCGATGGCAATGCGTGGCCTTGATCCATTCCTGCTTGAATGCTGGATTGATCATCGGCAGGTAACTGATGACTTCGTCGATCAGTTGCTGGTTGCTCCACTGCCACTTGGGGTGCGATTTGGGCATGTAATAAGGCGCGTACACGATGTGTTCGCCCGGACCCTTGCCTGGGTTGAGGTTGCTGTACTCGATCAGCCCTGGAATCTCGATGCGGTCGTCGCTGATATTCATCCAGAAGTTCTCGCTGACTGGCCGCGAGAGCTTCAGGATGACGCAGGCCACCGGGATGTTGTCGATGGCACCAACCTTATCGGCGAATGCCTTCGGCAGGCCAGGAACCAGCTTCGGTACGTACTGGATGGGGGCGGTGGACACCACCGCATCATAGGTGTGGTGTCCGACCGGAGTGCGGATGCCGGTCACCTTGCCGTCTGCAGAGGTCACTTCATCGATCGGCTGTGAGAGCAGGATGCGGCCGCCACGACGCTGGACGTCGGCGGCCATCTTCTCCAGTAGCACGGCGGAGCCGCCTTCCAGATAGCCCATGCTCTCGTTCAGCAGGTTGCGTCGGGACAGCGCCACACGCTTGATGCGGGTGCCGATCCATGACGCGGACAGGCGATCCTGATATTCGAAGAACTTCAATGCGAACGCTTTTTCCCACATCACCTTGTAGGCCTTCGGGCCGATCCAGCGGGTGATCCAGTCGCGTGCGTTTTCCTTGTCCAGTGCTGTCCAGTCCTGGATGCCCTTGGTGTGCATTACATGCAGGGCATAGCGCACCTTGTCGATGATGCCGAGGTGCGGGAAGCCCAGCAGGGCGAACGGCGTGCCCCACTTGTGCAGCTTGCCCTGGTAGTAATAGCCCATCTTCGTGTCCGTCCAGTGCAGGCGGTCGGACAGCTGCATCTCATCGAGCAGCTTGAAGAGCGGATAGTCGGTCTTGCAGATGAAGTGGTAGTAACGCTCGATGCGCAGGCCGTCGAAATCGAAGTCTGCCGACATGCCACCGATGCGATCGTCGCGCTCGTACACGTCGACCTGGTGGCCCTGCTTCAGCAGCTCCAGGGCTGCCATGAGGCCCATCGGGCCACTGCCGATGATGGCGAAAGTGCTCATTTGAATGGATTCCCGTGTGATCTTCTGGGTCAGCGCTGCAGCACGATATGGCTGTAGCGCGGGTCGGTGTAGCTCTCGCGGATCGCATCCTCGAAAGGAGTCTGCCTCACCCCGAACACCGCCTCGGTATCAATGCCCTTGAAGTCATCACCGGCGCTGAGCGCTTTGAGCTGGTCTGCGGTGAACGGCGGCTTGCTGCTGAACAGGCTGTAGACCTTCAGCAGGAAGGCAAAGAAGCCGATCGGAATGTGCACGATCCAGGTGCGCAGGTTCTTCACCCGCTTGATGGTACGGATGATGTCCACGTAGTCCACGCGGGTATCGCCAACGATGTCGAAGACTTCGCCGTCGGGCTCGGTCTCGATGCACTTGGCAATGCAGCGGCAGAAATCGCGTTCGTACAGCGGCTGACGCATGAATCTGCCGTCGCCGGGAATCGGGAATACCGGCGTGCGCGCCATGAAGCGCGACAACCAGCCCAGGTGCTTGGGATCGAACCAGCCGAACATCAGCGTCGGCCGCAGCACGCAGTGGCGCTGGCCGCTGGCCACGACCATTTCTTCCTGCTCGCGCTTGGTGTTGGTGTAGTCATCCTTGGCCACCGAGTTCACTACCGAGGAACTGATGTGAACCATGTACGGCACGGCGGCATCCTGGGTTGCCTTCAGCACTTGTCCAGTAGCGGTGATGTTGTTGCGCACGAACAGGTCGGTGGTCTTGCCGGTGATCTGCGCGTGCAGTTGTACAACCAGTCGCGCACCGGCAAAGCGTTCGGCCCAGTCGCCGGGCTCGGCCAGATCAGCCAGCACTGTCTCGACCTCCGGGTGCAGCTGGCGAAGGATCTCCAAGTTGTGCGCATGCTTGTCGATCGCCACCAGCCGGGTGTAGCCCTGCTGCTTCATTTCCACGATGAGGTTCTGCCCCACCAGGCCGGCTGCGCCGGTAATGACGATCTTGTCGTTCTTCTGTGCCATGGACCAACTCGACTGCTAAGGGAATGGGGTCAGCGCGGCTTGTACGCCACAACCAGCGCCTGCTTGCCCAGGATGTGCCACGCCAGCGGGATCTTCAGGTACAGCGACACCAGCCAAGGCGCCTGTGGCAGACGGCTTTTGGTGGTGTAGGGCAGGAACTTCGGGATAACGACCCTTGGCTCCAGGCCTGCCATCAGCACACCTTCCACAAGGCTGCGATCACTCAGGGCGGTGTGATGGTCGAAGTAGTCCCAGTATTCGTCGTACAAGAAGCGGATATTCGGCTGCAGGATGATCGCTCGGCCACCGGGCTTGAGCATGCGCGCGCTCTCCCGCAACGTCTGCAGCACCAGGTCCTTGCTTGGCAGGTGTTCCAGGAAATTACTCATGAACACCGCATCGACGCTGGCGTCGGGGATGGACGCTACCGCAGTGCAGCTTTCGTTGATGATGCGGACACCGTCAGAGGCGAATTGGCGGACGTCTGGATTCAGATCCACCGCAATCTTTCCGGCTGCCGGAATGTTGTTGATGAACTCGCAGTAGCCCGCACCGATATCGACCACGGTGTCGGATGGATTCACGAACCGGCTGAAGTACTGGCTGCACAGGACCTGCCAGATCCGGTTCTTGTTTGCGAGCTCTTCCTTGGGAAAACGGTGTTGATACAGTACGTCGAGGTCGCGATCGATATCCGGCATGTGGAGCATCCAGGTTCTGGTTCGGGTCAGAGGGAGATTCGGCGGAACACAAATTCGGGAATGTTCTTGATGATCATCATGATCGCCCACCAGAAGCCAGGCAGGTAGGCCACGGCTTTACGCTTGTCGATGGCCGTGAGGATACCGGCAGCTACCCTGTCCGGCGTCGCCCACAGGGCGCCCTTCTTGAATGCGGCGGTCATCGGGGTGTCGACGAAACCGGGCTTGATGACCAGAACGTTGATGCCGGCCGGGCGCAGGCGTTGGCCGAGACCGCTCAGGTAGGCGGTGACGGCGGCCTTTGCGCTCCCGTACAGGTAGTTGCTGGCACGGCCACGGTCACCGGCCACCGAGGAGATGACCGCCAGGCTGGCACCGGACTGCAAGCGCTGCGCAAGCGCCGCGGACAGGGCGATGGTGGAGGTGCCATTGGTCGCGAATTCCCGCAGGGACAGGTCGACCGAGGCATCGCAGGCAGCCTGGTCAGGCAGGGTGCCGTGGGCGATCAGGACGGTGTCCACACCGCCCAGCGCAGCCCAGGCATTGTCCAGCAGGGCACCATGGGCAGCCACATCGTTCACGTCCAGCACGCCGTTGTGCACGTGCGGGGCACCGCGCACGCGCAGGTCGGCAGCGATGGCATCCAGCTTGGCGGCACTGCGGCCCACCAGGTAGAGCGCGGCACCGCGTGCGGCGTATAGACGCGCTACCGACTCGGCAATGGCAGAGGTGGCGCCGATGATCAGGATCTTCTGCATGATTACTCCATCACCCGGCGCCAGAAGCCGGATGAGAATCGAGGGTCGATGAAGCGGGAGAATGCTTCCCAGGCCGGGTAGGCCTGGCGGAACAGGGCGCCGGACATCCGCGCATCCTTGGCGGGATACACTGCGCCGCCGGCGTCACTGACGATGCGATCAAGTCGATCGAGCATTTTCAGCAGGTCCGGCCCGTCATTGGGGAAGTCAAGCGCCAGGGTCGTGCCCGGACGCGGGAACGACATCAGGCCCGGTGAGGGACGGTCGCCAAATTCCTTCAGCACTGCCAGAAACGAGCCACGTCCGCTGCGGGCGATTTCCGCCAGCAGTGCTGCCGTGGCATCGCGGGCGGTTGCCGGAGGCAGCACGCATTGGTGCTGCAGGAAACCGCGCGGGCCATACATCCGGTTCCAGTGGTTGATGCCATCCAGCGGATAGAAATAGCTCTGGTAGTGCGATATTTGGCGGGCGTGGCGCGCCGGCTGCCGCCAGTAGTACAGCGTATTGAAAGGACGCAGGGTCAACCGGTTGACCAGCGACACTGGCGGTACCAGTGGCATGCTGCGTCGCGGTGCCGAACTGGGCGTGGCGGCCTGTGCATCGCCGGGTGCATGGTCGCCCCGGAGGAAGTGGCCGCGGCCGAGGTTGGCGCCCTTGGCCAGGCAGTCGATCCAGGCCACCGTGTACTCGAATCCTTCGGCCGAGTCGCGCGACAATTCGAAGAATTCATCGAGATTGTCGAAGCGGATCGACTCGGTTTCGATCCACGGGCCAGGCACACGGCGAAGCTGCAATTCGACCCAGGTGATGAATCCGGTCAGGCCCAGCCCGCCAGCGGTGGCCGCGAACAGGCCGCTGCTGTCGGCAGGCGTGAGTTGCTGGCGCGAACCATCGCTACGCAGCAGTTCGATGCAGCGCACGTGATGGCAGAACGTACCTGCACGGTGATGATTCTTGCCATGCACGTCATTGCCGATGGCGCCGCCAACCGTGGCGTAGCGCGTACCGGGGGTGACCGGCAGGAACCAGCCACGGGGCAGGGCGATATCCAGGATGTCGGCCAAGGTGACGCCCGCCTCGCAGCGTACGACGCCGGTGGCGGGATCGAAATCGATGAACCGGTCCAGGTTACGGCTGGTCAGCAGCGTGGCGCCGGGGTTCAGGCAGCTGTCACCGTAGCTGCGGCCATTGCCATGCGCCAATACCGTACCCCCGTCTGAGGGCAGCGGCAGGGCGCCATTGCGGTCGAGCACCGGGATGATCCGTTGCTCCACGCGCGGGTAGCGCCCCCAGGATTGGCCGATCGCCCGACTCATATCGCCAGCAGTACGATGAGCACACACAGGCCGATGACGATCTGGCTGCTGCGGTCCATGGCCGCGAACACGATCGGGTCGTCATGCATGTCGCCGCGGTGGGACACGATCCACATGCGGCTGATCCAGTACAGCAGGATGGGGCACAGCAGCCAGAGCAGTTTGGGGCTCCTGTAGAGCTCCAGGCTCTCCGGGCTGTTGATGTACAGCGCGAAGACCAGTACACCGATGTAGCCGGCGGCTGCGCCCAGCGACTGCACCAGCGGCAGGTCGGCGACGGAGTAGCCGCGACCGATCGCCATTTCCTTGCCGTTTGCCAGTGCCGAGGCCAGTTCGGTATAGCGCTTGAGCATGGCCAGGCTGAGGAACACAAACATTGAGAACGCCAGCAGCCAGAACGACAGTTCGGAGTTGATCGCAACCGCGCCGCCGATGATGCGCACGGTATAAAGCGCAGCGAGCATCACCACATCGATCATCACGATGCGCTTGAGCTTGAGCGAGTAGCTCAGGGTCATTACGTAGTAGCACAGCAGGACGCCGGCAAAGGCCGGGCTGCAGAGCAGTGCCAGTGCGAAACCGGCCAGGGTGATCAGTGGTGCCACCAGCAGGCCATGCAGCAGCGGCAGTGTGCCGGCCGCGAACGGCCGCCTGCGCTTGCGCGGATGCATGCGGTCCGGGGTCAGGTCCAGCAGGTCGTTGAGCAGGTAGACGCCCGACGCGCACAGGCCGAATGCCAGGAAGGCCACGCCGGCATCAATGACGGATCCGATGTCGAAGAACCGGTGAGCTGTCAGCAGCGGCACCAGCACCAGCAGGTTCTTCAGCCACTGGTAGACGCGCAGGGCCTTGACCCAGGTCAGCAGACCGCCGTTCTGCGGGGGCAGGTGGGCCAGAACTTCGGTCTGGCGGGCGGCATCCCGGGCCAGCGCCGTGCCGTTGTTCACCACGATCGCGCCGCCGGCGTGGGCCCAGACTTTCAGGTCGACGCGGCCGTTGCCCATGTAATCGAAGCCGCGCTCACCGAAACGCTCGGCCAGCGCCGCGCCCTTGTTGTTGCCCGACAGGTTGGTGTGGCCATCGCTGGCCATCACTTCTTCGAACAGGCCCAGGTGGTCTGCAATCGGCTGCACCAGCAGGCGGTCCGACGCCGTGCACAGCACGCGCGGACGTTGCGTAGTGGTGCGCAGGATCTCCAGCACCCGCTCGTCGTAGGGCAGCGTTTCGGCGGGCAGCTGCACGCGCGAGGCCAACTGGCGCTTCACGTAGGCTTTGCCACGGAGCAGCCAGAACGGCACCAGGAACAGGTACAGCGGATTGTGCGCCAGCAGGGTCAGCAGCGATTCGTAAAGGATGTCACTGCGCAGAAGCGTGCCATCAAGGTCCACGCAGAGGGCACGAACGTCAGTGGCCAAGGTCGGGGGCTCCAGGAAACAATCGGTACATGGGGACTTCTATCAAGAATCGGATGCGCGTTCGGTGGATACGGTGGCGATGGCGCTGGCCTGTCTGGAGTACTGCCGAGCCGGGCAGATTTCCATGCTGGTCATGGCCAGCATGCCCACCGCGATTGCCAGCCATAGGCTTGCAAGCCGTATACCGATTGCGGCGGCGATAGCAACGTCCATGTTGGCGCCCGCCGCACTCAGCATCAGCACGATGGCGGCTTCGGTCGTGCCTACACCGCCGGGGACGAAGGATGCCGCACCGGCCAGCATTGCCATTGGATAGATGCCAAGTGCCTGCGGCCAGCTCAGATGCATACCGAGCGCAGAGCAGAGAACTGCGAATGCGAGTGCCACGAGAAGCCATGCGAAGGTGCCCAGTGCGAGCCAGGGCAGAGAAACGCGCGGGCTCAGCAGCGGGCCGACACCTCCGATACCGGCAATGATAAAGGACGCCAGGCGACGGCTCCACGCGAACGGAAGGCGACCTCCGGCCGCGGCCAGTTGTTCCAGCAACCATGGCCAGCGACTGGCAAGGTAGAGTACCCCTAAACAGCACGCTACCAGCATGACCAGTGCGCCAAATCCGGGAATCAACGCGGTCGTCCCAATCCCGAGTACGGTGATGATCAGCAGGTCCAGACTCCGTTCCACGATGAAGGTCGACAGCACTGCATGTGCTGGGACGTTCAGGTCCCCGAAGTAGCGGATGCGGAGTAGTTCGCCGGCTTTGCCTGGTGAGGCCGTGAAGGCGAACCCGGCCAAGTAGGCGCGCAGACCTTCACGCCAGAGCAGCTCATGCCCCTGGACGCGGAGGACGCAATACCAGCGTTGGTAGCGCACGACGAAGCTGCCGAGTACCAGCAAGGCACACAACGCCAATGTCCCCGGTAGTTCGGCGAGGCGTGAGAGCACGCGGGTATCACGGTCCACGTAGAGCATCAATGCCACGTAGGCCGAACTCAAGATCAGCAGAAAAGCGAAGCCATGCCACCGGGAGCGCAGCGCAATGGTTGACACCGGATGCTGGTCAGGGAGCGGACGCAAGTTGGCGGGGCTCCGGTAGACGGCTTAAACGGCCTGGCCGGGCATTCTAACGGTATTTTTTAACAAGTTTTCGCCTGCCCCCCGCGACCGCCGCCACGCTTCACTGGCCAGGCCTGGCGGCCGCCTCTGCCCCGCCTTCCCCAATGGTGAACTTCGGGCAGGCGCAGGTCAGCTGCCTGCCCCACCTGCCAAGGGGAGATCTGCCAAGACGCTGTTCGTTCAGTGCTCCTGGGTGTCGATTACCAGGTCCATCGATTTGTAGCGTTCGATGGTCTGCTTTGCCCGGTCGTAATGCGCCTGCTTCTCTACCGGGACATCTGATTCTCGGTAGGATCCGTGCGCATCGGTCAGGATGTACTCGCCGCCGATGTTGGAAATACGGTCCAGTTGGCATTGCTCGAAGAACGTGCAACCCAGGAACAGATTGTGGCTCTTCCTGGCGCCCAGCAGGCTCAGGAGTGAGGGAGCAAGGTCCAGGGAGTTCTTGCCGGCCACATCAATTACCCGGTGCTCGATGCCTTTCCAGTAGATCAACAGCGGGATGGTGTCAACAAAGTATCCGTTGATTCGGCTATCCGCATCGACGGTCACTGGTTCAGGGAACGTCGAGTGGTCGGCTGTGACCACGAGAATGGTGTTCTCGTGCAGTTGGCTGGCCATGAAGCGGTTGATGAAATGACCTATGTCGCGATCATACGTATGGAAACGATTGAGGACGATATTGCCACCGTCACCATATTTTTGTTCGCCGTCCAGGAAGGCATGGGTCTGGAAGTTGTATGCTGCGGCGAAAAATGGCTTGTCCCGGGGTTGTGCTTCCAATTCGGAAAGCATGCTGTTGAATAGTTCCTGGTCACTCAGGTACTTGGGCATGACGGATGTGGCATCGCCACGCACATGGGACTCATAAAGGTAGTCCCGCCCCAGCGTGCGGTCGAACCCTAGGGTCTCGATCATTTTGTTGATGTACTCCTGCTGAGACAGGAAAAAAATGCTGCGATAGCCGTGTGCACGCAGAATCTCCGGCATGCTTATTCGCGATACCGCAGTGATGTCCCCTGATACATCGCGTTGCCCGATCCCGGTGCCTTCCTTGTTGTAGCCATCAATTTCCTGATGGCCGGAAGTGAGCTGGCCCCGCAGGCCACGGAATGTTGCTGCAGTGTGATTGTAATAATTGGTGAGTACCAACGAGCCCCCTGCCAGTCGATCAAGGTTGGGGGTCAGTCCCGGATGGATGCTGCCATAGGTTTCCATCCAGCGCGCGGACATGCCCTCGGTGAAAACCACTATGACATTCGGTCGTGGCCCAAGCGCGTTGACTATTTCTGGTGGGAACCCGGTCTGATAGGTCGTCCGCCGCGAGAATTCAGCACGTGCATCGACCAGTTCCGCTGCGCTGAGCTGCACTCGACGACTCATGCCGATGTACGCCGTGTACGCCCGGGCCAGCGAGGCCACCGGAGCTTCGCCACGCGCAACGATGATACCGCGGGCCAGCGGCTGGTCGTGGATCATGCCGGTATAGGCAGTCGCAGCCACGCCCAGGCAGACCAGGGAGGTGCGCAGATTGAAGCGTGGCTGGTCAGCACGATGGAAGAACGCAAAGGCAATGAAGGCAAAAAGGTAGGCAGCCAACATTGCGTAGACACCGTTGAACGCAATAAGGCCAACCACTTCTTGGTTGGCAAAGGCGATGGGTGGAATCAGCCCTCCCGAAAGCCAGATTGAATACAGCTGGGCAACGTAGATGAAGCCGGCAGTCGCTGGCAGCAGCAGGGCGGTAATCCGCATTCCGCGATTGCGCAGGCCGAGGGCGAGGTGGGTCACCAGGTCGATCAATACCAACTCCAACAGGAAGCTGGTGGACAGGTACAGGAGATCCGCGGGAGCGTAATAGCGGCTCATCCGCAACAGCAGGACGCCGGTCAGCAACGCTGCGACGCAGGTTCCCCATGCGGGGAATCGTCGCGAGATATTCAGGATATTGATGCTCATCAGCCAAACGGAAGAATCTCCAAGGAATCCTTCCTTGTTGCCTCTCTAGAATGTGGAAAACAGCATTGGAGGCTGATCTGCAGCAATGGGCTTCCATGCCAGCTCCAATCATACGGCGTTCGTCACGCCGTTTGCACATTGGTGAACGTATGAGGGCTGGTTGCCTTGTGACTTCTTTCGATACTCAGGGATACATTCCGGCGTCGAACATTTGTTACTTTGCTGATCGTGGCGGAAACACTTCACTGAGGACGCTTTTTCGTATCCCTGCAAGGAAAAAGGCCAGCATCTCCAGATGCTGGCCTTCGACGTTGGAACGCAGTGTTCTCGTTACGGGCTTTTGCATGCGCATGCAGTCTGCACTTTTCGTTGCAACTCCCGCAGGCCGAGCGCGCGCTACGTGGCCGGCTTCCTGAAAACCAGTCGCGAGAAAATAAGATAATTCCACGCCGCGATCATTCCCATTACCAGGAACTTCGCGATCAGCGGATGGATATCTGCGGGGCCAACCAGCAGGAAGATTGCCAGATTGCCAGCGGCGAGATTTATTGTCGCAACGATGCCGTACTTGAAAAGCTCGCTTCCCATGTGGCCGTGGCTTTGGAACACCCAGTGGCGATTCAGCAGGAAACTCACCACGAACCCGCAGCCGAAACTCAGCGACTGATTGGCGAAAAGCCATTTGTCGCTGAGCGCCATCTGCAGGGCAATGAACACGGCATATTCGACTGCAGCGGCCGAGCCGCCGGAAATCAGGAAACGGAGAAGTCGTTGTTTCATGGGGTTTCCAGGCGGGGGCCAGGGTATCGAGTGATACCCTGGCCTTCAGCCTTTGAGACTCAGAGCGCCTTTTCCAGCTCCGGCAGGATCGCAAACAGATCCCCGACCAGGCCGATATCGGCAATTTCAAAGATCGGCGAATCCGCATCCTTGTTGATCGCCACGATCGTGCCAGCATCCTTGATGCCCGTCAGGTGCTGGATGGCGCCGCTGATGCCGACGGCCACATACAGCTCCGGCGAGATGATCTTGCCGGTCTGGCCGACCTGCAGGTCGCTGGGCACATAGCCGGCATCCACGGCGGCGCGCGAGGCACCCACGGCGGCGCCGAGCTTGTCGGCCAGCTGGAAGATGACCTTGAAGTTCTCTTCCGAACCAACACCACGGCCACCGGAGACCACGCGCTTGGCGCTCTGCAGGTCCGGGCGGTCGCTGGCGCCGGCGGCCAGGCCGACGAAGCGGGTGTGGACGGGCAGGGTGGCATCGACGCTGGCGGCTTCAACCGAGGCACTGCCGCCCTGGGCGGCTTCCGGCCACGACGCGGCACGCACGGTAGCGACCACGATCTGGTCGGCCGGGACTTCGACAGTGATGATGGCGTTGCCGGCGTAGATCGGGCGCTTGAAGGTGTGGCTGCCTTCGACGGCCATCAGGTCGGAGACCTGGTTGACGCCGAGCAGGGCGGCCACGCACGGCATCAGGTCCTTGCCGAAGGTGGTCGACGGGCCGAACACGTGGGTGTAGCCCTTGGCCAGCTGCGCGATCTGCGGGGCCAGTACTTGGGCCAGCGCCTGCGCGTTGGCGGCATTGGCCACGGTCAGGACCTTGGCGACGCCGGCGATCCTGGCCGCTTCAGCCGCAACGGCGGTCGGGTCGGCGGCCAGCACCAGCACGTCAATGCTGGCGCCGGAAATGGCGGCGGCCGCGCTGACGGTCTTGGCGGTAGCGGCGTTGAGCTTGCCGTCGTGGTGCTCGGCGATGACGAGAATCCTGCTCATTACAGCAACCCCTTCTGCTTGAGTGCGGCAACCAGTTCGGCCGCGTCCTTGACCATCACACCCTTGCTGCGCTTGGACGGCGCGGCGTACTGGGTGGTCTTGAAGGTGTCGGCAGCTTCAACGCCGAGGTCGGCCAGCTGCAGGGTTTCCAGCGGCTTGGCCTTGGCCTTCATGATGTCCGGCAGCTTGATGAAGCGCGGCTCGTTCAAGCGCAGGTCGGTGGTGACCACGGCCGGCAGGTCCACTTCCAGCGTTTCCAGGCCGGCGTCGACCTCGCGGGTCACCATGGCCTTGCCATCGGCAATCTCAAGCTTGCTGGCGAAGGTCGCCTGCGGACGGCCCCAGAGCGTGGCCAGCATCTGGCCGGTCTGGTTGGCGTCATCGTCGATGGCCTGCTTGCCCAGGATCACCAGGTCCGGCTGTTCCTTCTCGACCAGCTTGAGCAGGGTGCGGGCGGCGGTCAGCGGCTGGATGGCCTGATCGGTGACCACATGAATGGCGCGATTGGCGCCCATGGCCAGACCGTTGCGCAGGTGCGCCTGGGCGTCGGCCGGGGCGATGGTGGCCACCACGACTTCGCTGGCGATGCCCTTGTCGCGGAGGCGCAGGGCCTCTTCCAGGGCGATTTCATCGAAGGGATTGGGAGACAGCTTGACGCCATCGGTGACCACGCCGGAGCCGTCCGGCTTGACCTGAATGCGGACGTTGTAGTCCACCACGCGCTTGTACGCGACGAGGATTTTCATCTGGTACGAGATCCTTGTAGTGCCGGTCGCTGGCCGGCTCGCATTTGCTGGAGAACGTCCGGTCCTGCAACAGCAACCGGTTCGGGGGTGGGACCCCGATTCTAGCTGGCTTGGGGCAACCATGCGAATGCGTATGGTCTACTTGTTTCCTGGTGCGATGCAGCAATCCAGTGGGCGCCAGTTCACCTGTGTGATCGCCCGCTACAGGAACTGCGTTGTATCCTTTCAAGTTGCATTGTCGGGGCCACGAGGGCCCTGTCCCGCGAATCATCATCAGGAGAACAGGTAGTGCCCACATGGCTTGTCACCGGCGGCGCCGGATTCATTGGCGGTAACTTCGTTCTCGAGGCCGTCGCACGCGGCGTCAAGGTCATCAACCTCGATGTGCTGACCTACGCCGGCAACCTGAAGACCCTGTCCAGCCTGGACGGCAATCCCAACCACGTGTTCGTGCAGGGCGACATCGGCGACAGTGCGCTGGTTTCCCGCCTGCTGGCCGAGCACCAGCCCGATGCGGTGCTGAACTTCGCCGCCGAAAGCCACGTCGACCGTTCGATCGACGGCCCTGGCGCCTTCATCCAGACCAATGTCGTCGGCACCCTCGGCCTGCTTGAGGCAGTGCGGGACTACTGGAAGGCGTTGCCGCCCGAGCAGGGCGCGGCGTTCCGCTTCCTGCATGTCTCCACCGACGAGGTGTACGGCACCCTGGGGGAGACCGGCAAGTTCAGCGAAACCACCCCGTATGCCCCGAACTCGCCGTACTCGGCGTCCAAGGCCGCCTCGGACCATCTGGTGCGTGCGTTCCACCATACCTACGGGCTGCCGGTGCTGACCACCAACTGCTCGAACAACTATGGTCCGTACCACTTCCCGGAGAAGCTGATCCCGCTGGTGATCGCCAAGGCGCTGGCCGGTGAGCCGCTGCCGGTGTACGGCGATGGCAAGCAGGTGCGTGATTGGCTGTTCGTGTCCGACCACTGCGAAGCGATCCGTACCGTGCTGGCCAAGGGCCAGGTGGGCGAGACCTACAACGTCGGCGGCAACTCCGAAAAGCAGAACATCGAAGTGGTGCAGGCGATCTGCGCGCTGCTGGACCAGCGCCGCCCGCGTGCGGACGGCCAGCCGCGCAGCAGCCAGATCACCTACGTTGCCGACCGCCCGGGCCATGACCGCCGTTACGCGATCGATGCCTCCAAGCTGAAGAACGATCTGGGCTGGGAGCCGGCCTACACCTTTGAACAGGGCATCGGCTTCACCGTCGACTGGTACCTGGACAACCAGGAATGGGTGAACGGCGTGCTCGACGGCAGCTACCGCCTGCAGCGCATCGGCACCGCGGCCTGAACCAAGGACACGACATGACCCAACGCAAGGGCATCATCCTCGCCGGCGGTTCCGGCACCCGGCTGTATCCGATCACCAAGGGCGTCAGCAAGCAGCTGCTGCCGGTGTATGACAAGCCGATGATCTATTACCCGCTCAGCGTGCTGATGCTGGCGGGCATCCGTGAAGTGCTGATCATCAATACCCCGCACGAACAGGCCTTGTTCCAGCAGTTGCTGGGCGATGGCTCGCAGTGGGGCATGGACATCCAGTACGCCGTGCAGCCGAGCCCTGATGGCCTGGCCCAGGCGTACCTGATCGGCCGCGATTTCGTGGCCGGCAAGCCGAGCTGCCTGGTGCTGGGTGACAACATCTTCCACGGCCATGGCCTGCGCGAGGTGCTGCGCAATGCCGATCAGCGCGACCACGGCGCGACGGTGTTCGGCTACTGGGTCAATGATCCGGAGCGTTACGGCGTTGCCGAGTTCGACAAGTCTGGAAAGGTGGTCGACCTGGTGGAGAAGCCGGAGAACCCGCGTTCCAACTATGCCGTGACCGGCCTGTATTTCTACGACGGCAATGCCAGCCATCATGCGGCCGAGCTGAAGCCGTCGCCGCGCGGCGAGCTGGAGATCACTGATCTGAACCAGCGCTACCTGCGTGAAGGCAACCTGCATCTGGAGGCGCTCGGCCGCGGCTACGCGTGGCTGGATACGGGTACCCACCAGTCGCTGCTGGAAGCGTCCAACTTCATCGAGACGATCCAGACCCGCCAGGGCCTGCAGGTCTGCTGCCCCGAGGAAATCGCCTTCGGCCAAGGCTGGATCAGCGCCGAGCAGTTGGAAGCGCTGGCTGCACCGCTGATCAAGAATGGCTACGGCCAGTACCTGCACAAGCTCGCCCTGCGTGGAGTCGTTCCGTGAAAGTGATTGAAACCAAGTTGCCCGGCTGCGTAGTGATCGAGCCGGCCGTGTTCGGCGATGCCCGTGGTTATTTCTTCGAAACCTGGAATGCCGAGCGCTTCGCAGCGCTCGGCCTGCCGGATCGCTTCGTGCAGAGCAATGTTTCCACCTCGGCGCAGGGCGTGCTGCGCGGCCTGCATTACCAGTGGCCGCGCCCGCAGGGCAAGCTGGTCAGCGTGCTGGAAGGCGAGGTCTACGACGTGGCTGTGGACATCCGCCGCGGTTCGCCGACCTTCGGTCAGTGGGAAGCGGTGGTGCTGAGCGCGGAAAACAAGAAGCAGTTCTGGATTCCGGAAGGTTTCGCGCATGGTTTCGCGGTGCTGTCCGAACGCGCGGTGTTCAGTTACCTGTGCACCGAGGTCTACCTCAAGGACTTCGATGCCGGCGTGCGCTGGAATGACGCCGATATCGGCGTGGACTGGCCGGTCAGTGCACCGACGCTGTCGGCCAAGGACGAGAACGCTCCCTTCCTGAAGGACATTGCTGAAGACCGCCTGCCGGTCTACGTGCCATGACCGTTCTGGTATTCGGCGGCAACGGTCAGGTCGGCCAGGAGCTGCTGCGCGCGCTGGCACCGCTGGGCAAGGTGGTTGCGACCACCCGCAGCGGCGTCCTGCCCGATGGCAGCGCCTGCGAAACCGCCGATTTCGGCCAGCCTGACAGCCTGCCGGCGCTGCTTGACCGGCTGCAACCGTCGATCGTGGTCAATGCGGCCGCCTACACCGCCGTCGACCGTGCCGAACAGGAGGTCGACGCCGCCTTTGCGGCCAACGCGCAGGCGCCGGGCGTGATCGCGCGCTGGTGTGCGGCGCATGGCGTACCGTTCGTGCATTACTCCACCGACTATGTGTTCGATGGCCAGGGCACGGCTCCGTACCGCGAGAATGAACCGACCGCGCCGCTGGGGGTCTATGGCACCAGCAAGCGTGATGGCGAAGACGCCGTGCGCGCTGCCGGCGGCCGTCATCTGATCTTCCGCACGGCATGGGTGTATGCCTCGCACGGCGCAAATTTCCTGCGCACGATGCTGCGGGTGGGCGCTGAGCGCGATCAGCTGCGTGTGGTGGCCGACCAGATCGGCACGCCGACGCCGGCGGCAATGATCGCGGATGTCACCGTGCAGGCGCTGCAGCATCCGGGCGCGCTGTCGGGAACGTGGCATCTGACGGCGTCGGGCCAGACCAGCTGGCATGGTTTTGCCGAAGCGATTTTCGCCGAAGCACTGACGACGGGCGTGCTGGCCAAGGTGCCGTCGGTTGAAGCTATCCCCAGTTCCGAATACCCGACCCCGGCCAAGCGTCCCGCATGGTCGGTGCTCGACAACCGCAAGCTGCAGCAGGACTTTGGCATCGCGCTGCCAACGTGGCAGGACGGCCTGAAGCGGGTCATGGCTGAACTGGCCCGCTGACGGTAGCGCCGGGCCATGCCCGGCGGATGCACATTGCCGCTGCGCTCGCCGGCCATGGGCCGGCGCTACCCAGAATGCAGCGGGTTCCGGGTCAACTCCGCCCGTAGGTATCCTCGAACCGCACGATGTCATCCTCGCCGAGGTAACTGCCGGACTGCACCTCGATCAGTTCCAGCGGCAGCTTGCCGGGGTTGCGCAGGCGATGGGTCACCCCCAGCGGGATGTAGGTGCTCTGGTTTTCGCTCAGCAGGATCACCTCGTCGCCACGGGTGACTTCGGCGGTGCCGCTGACCACGATCCAGTGCTCGGCACGGTGGTGGTGCATCTGCAGGCTCAGCGTACCGCCGGGCTTGACCGTGATCCGCTTGACCTGGAAACGCTCGCCGTTGTCGATTGAATCGTAGGCTCCCCACGGGCGGTAGACCTTGCGGTGCCAGGTCGCTTCGCTGCGGCCGTCAGCCTTCAGCTTCGCCACCACCGTCTTGACCTCCTGCATGCGGTCGGCCTTGCCGACCAGCACCGCGTCGTCGGTCTCGACCACGATCACATCATCCAGCCCGACCATCGCCACCAGGCGTTGGCCGTAGGCATAGGTGTTGCGGCAGTCGATGGCGATCACATCACCCTGGTGCGCATTGCCGTCGCCGTCCTGCTGCGATACATCGCGCAGTGCGGTCCAGGAGCCGACATCGTTCCAGCCGGCATCCAACGGCACCACCACTGCATCGGCGGTCTTTTCCATCACGGCGTAATCGATCGAATCGGACGGCACGGCAGTGAATGCGTCCTTGTCCAACCGGGTGAAATCGGCATCGCGGCGTGCGCTCTGCCATGCGTCGCGGCAGGCCGACAACATGGCCGGCTGCAGGCGTTCCAGCTCCTGCAGGTAACGCGAGGCCTTGAACAGGAACATGCCGCTGTTCCAGTAGTACTGGCCGCTGGCCACGTAGCCGGTGGCGGTGTCCAGATCGGGCTTTTCGACGAAACGCTCAACCGCGCGCACGCCTTGGCCGTCGGCGGCTTTGATGTAGCCGTAGCCGGTTTCCGGGCCGGTCGGCACGATACCGAAGGTGACCAGCTTGCCGGCTTCAGCGGCGCCGGCAGCAGCCTGCACCGCAGCGCGGAACGCGGCTTCGTCGGTGATCACGTGGTCGGAGGGCAGTACCAGCAGCAGTGCATCGTTGCCATCGCGGGTCGCCTCAAGCGCGGCAACGGCAATGGCCGGGGCGGTGTTGCGGCCGACCGGCTCAAGAATGATCGCCGCGGGCTCGGCGCCGACCTGCTGCAGTTGTTCGGCCGCAACGAAGCGATGTTCCTCATTGGCAATGACCAGCGGGCCACGGCTGGCAATGGGCGCCACGCGCCGCCAGGTCGCCTGCAGCATCGTCAGCTCACCGGCCAAGGGCAGGAACTGCTTGGGATACGCTTCGCGCGAGAGCGGCCACAGACGGGTGCCGGAACCACCGGAGAGGATCACGGGCTGGACGGTGTTCATCGGAACATCTCCGCTCAGGCCTTCAACAGCGTGGCGATTTCATCGGTGCGTGCCTGCATCAGCGCCGCATCCCCACGCGATTCCACGTTCAAGCGCAGCAGCGGCTCGGTGTTGGAACTGCGCAGGTTGAAGCGCCAGTCGCCGAAGTCGGCACTGATGCCATCGGTATGGTCCAGCGCCGGCGACTGCGCGGCGAAGTGTTCCATCACGCGGGCCACGGACGCCTTCGCATCGCTGACCTTGAAGTTGATTTCGCCGCTGCACGGATAGGCGGCCATGCGGTCTTCAACCCAGTCGGCCAGCGAACGGCCGCTTTCGGAAATGAGCTGGGCGATCAGCAGCCAGGGGATCATGCCCGAGTCGGCATAGGCGAATTCGCGGAAGTAATGATGGGCACTCATTTCGCCGCCATACACCGCGTCCTCTGCGCGCATCTTCTCCTTGATGAAGGCATGGCCGCTCTTGCACAGCACCGGCACACCACCCGCCTGTTCGACCATCTCCACGGTATTCCAGACCAAGCGTGGGTCATGCACGATCTTGCCACCCGGGTTACGGTCCAGCGCCGCCTTGGCCAGCAGGCCGACGAGGTAATAGCCCTCGATGAAGCGCCCGTTGTGGTCGAAGAAGAAGCAGCGGTCGAAATCGCCATCCCAGGCAATGCCGAAGTCTGCGCCGTGCTCGCGGACCGCCTCGGCCGTGGCAGCGCGGTTCTCCTGCAGCAGCGGATTGGGAATGCCGTTGGGGAAGCTGCCATCGGGTTCGTGGCAGATGCGGATGAACTCGAACGGCAGGTGCGGTGCGAGCAGGTCGACGATGGCGCCGGCGCCCCCATTGCCTGCATTGACCACCAGCTTGAGGGGCTTGAGCTTGGTGCTGTCCACATAGGACAGCAGATGCTGGATGTAGGCGCTCTTGTCGTGCTCGCTGCGTTGGCCTGCGGTCGGCGGCTGCGGTGTTGCGCTGTCGGCTGCCACGGCATCGGAGATCGCGAACAGGCCGGTATCGGAACTGATCGGCCGGGCGTTCTCCTTGACCAGCTTCATGCCGTTGTAGTCCATCGGGTTGTGGCTGGCGGTAACCATCACACCGCCCGCTGCACCGCGATGGTCGGTCTGGAAATAGACTTCCTCGGTGCCGCACAGGCCGATGTCGATCACTTCCCGGCCCGCGCCGCGCAGGCCGGCTGCCAGGGCATCCTGCAGCGCCGGACTGGTCAGGCGGACGTCGTGCCCCACCACCACTGGCCCGGGTGACAACTGATCGGCCAAGGCCACGCCGATCCGCCGGGCGAGGTCTTCGTTCAGTTCTTCCGGCACGCGGCCGCGGATGTCATAAGCCTTGAAGGCGGGCAGGGGCATCGCTGGAATCCTTTGTCAGATCAGTTGGCTAGTGTAATCCCAGCCTTGTATGGGAATCGTTTCCATAGACCCAACGCTGCCTGACCGCCGAGTGGTCACGTGCGGGTGGCCCTGCGTCTGCCTGCCGCGCGTTTGGCCGGCGCGCCGGGCAGGGGAGACAGCAGGGCCTCAAGATCGGCTGCGTCGAAACGTGGGCCTGTGCCGCCACTGCCCTCCAGGATCGCGTCGGCCAGGTCGGCCTTGCGCTGCTGCAGCTCGGCGATCCGTTCCTCGACGCTGCCGGCGGTGATCAGCTTGTAGACGAACACCGGCTGGTCCTGGCCGATGCGATGGGCACGGTCGGTGGCCTGGTTCTCGGCGGCCGGGTTCCACCAGGGATCGAAGTGGATGACGGTGTCGGCGGCCGTCAGGTTCAGGCCCACGCCACCGGCCTTCAGGCTGATCAGGAACACGGGAACCTCGCCCTGCATGAAGCGCTGCACGGGCGTGACCCGGTCCTGGGTATCGCCGGTGAGCTGCACGTAGGGCAGGCTGAGTTCCCGCAGGGCCTGGCCGATCAACGCCAGCATGCCGGTGAACTGCGAGAACAGCAGGATGCGCCGCCCTTCCTCGACCATGGCAGGCAACATCTCGCGCAGCAGGTCCAGCTTGGCCGAACCGGCAGCGCGCGCGGGTGTCTCGCCTGGCAGCAGGCGCGGATCGCAGCAGACCTGGCGCAGCTTCAGCAACGCGTCCAGTACCACGATGTGATTGCGCGCCAGCCCGCTGCCGTTGATCGCATCGCGGACCTGCTTTTCCATCGCCACGCGCACGGCTTCGTACAGATCGCGCTGGGCGCCTTCCATTGCCACGGTGCGGGTGATGACCGTCTTCGGTGGAAGCTCGGAAGCGACCTGGTCCTTGCGCCGGCGCAGGATGAAAGGTCGCAGCCGCTGGGCCAGCAGCTGAGCACGCCGCTGGTCGCTGCCGCGTTCGATGGGATGGCGCCAGTGCTGGTTGAACTGTTTTTCGCTGCCGAGCAGGCCGGGCAGCAGGAAGTCGAACTGCGTCCACAGCTCGCCCAGATGGTTCTCCAGCGGGGTGCCGGTCAGGCACAGGCGATGACGCGCCTGCAGCGTGCGCAGTGTGGCCGCCGCGCGCGATCTGGGATTCTTCACCTGCTGTGCCTCGTCCAGGATCAGCAGGTGATAGGAATGGGCCTGCAGCGCCGGTTCGTCGCGCCAGAGCAGGGGATAGGTGGTGAGTATCAGATCATGGGCGGCAATGGCGTCGAACTGCGTGTCACGTGCGGGGCCGTGCAGGGTCAGTACACGCAGATCCGGGGTGAAGCGCGACGCTTCGCTCTGCC
The DNA here is from genome assembly GCF_040548715.1 of Stenotrophomonas sp. 2694. Lineage (NCBI taxonomy): Bacteria > Pseudomonadati > Pseudomonadota > Gammaproteobacteria > Lysobacterales > Lysobacteraceae > Stenotrophomonas > Stenotrophomonas sp. 2694. Next base: position 185,700 of record NZ_JBEPSG010000006.1, on the reverse strand, counting down.
AGTTGTGCAGCAATGAGGTTGGCACGACCACCAGCGCCGGTTTGTCCAGGCGGCCACTCTGCTTTTCAAGCAGCAGATGGGCCAGGGTCTGCAGTGTCTTGCCCAGGCCCATGTCATCGGCCAGCACGCCGCCCAGGCCCTGCTGGCGCAGGTACTGCAGCCAGGACAGGCCTTCAAGCTGGTAGCTGCGCAGCGTCGCGCGCAAACCCTGGGGCGCTGGGACAGCGCTCATCGCCGGGGCGTCCAGCAGGCGCTGCACGCGTGCACGGGTATCGTTGCTGCTGTGCAGCCGTAACTGCGCAGCGTCCTGCAGGGCCTGCAGGCGGCCGCGATCATGCGCCTGCAGGCGCAGCGGTTGCCCACGGTCGCCGAACAGATCCGCAAGCAGCGCGATCACCGGCTTCAGCCGCGCTGCCCGCAGGGCAAGACGTTCATTGTCTGCCGTCGTCAGCAATACGTTCTCGTCATCGCCAATGGCATCCAGCTGGCCGCGCAGCCAGCGCGGATCGGACTGCAGTACACCCTGCAGCAGCGGAACCAGCGCAATGCTGCGGCCATCGACGTCGATGGTCAGGGCCAGGTCGAGCTCGTTGCTGTCAGCGGACACCGACCGGACATCCAGGTCGATGTCCTCCACGCGGGTGATGCGGTGGCGGAAGGCGTCGTCAGTCTCGATCTTCCAGCCCAGTGCTTCCAGCCGCAGCACATCCTCCAGCAGGAAGCGGGTCCAGTCGAAACTGCGCAGCTCGAACAACGGGCCGCCGCCGTCCAGCACGATGCGCGGTTGCCGCTCGCGGTGCAGGTGGACGCTGTTCAGTTCAGCCTCGCGCCGTGCCTCCCCGGCCAGGTCACGCGGCAGCAGGTAGAGCTGGCCCTCGGCGTCATGCACGAACAGCGAGGGGTCGTCGAGAAAACGCACGTGTTCGTCGTACTCGAACGCGACGGTGGCGACGTCGAGCCATTGCGAGGGGTCACGTTCGGTGAGCCAGGCAGGTCGGTATTCCATGCTGTGCAGATGCAGGATCGGTGTCATCGCCTGGATCTGCAGGGTAGGCAGTATCGGATCGGCGGCCGCACGCAGCGAACCCGGTTCACCCTCCAGTGAGTTCTGCAGTGCGGCCAGCAACACCGCGGCGACATGCTCGCAGTGCGTGCCAGCCGGGCAGGTGCAGCGACTCTGCAGGGGGCTGTGCGGGGTGCGGGCGCTGGCATCCAGGTCGATCGCCACCTGCCAGCCCTCGACCTGGGCGGTCAGCAGCGGTGACCGGTAGCGCAGCTCGCGCACTGCCGACACCTGGTGGTTGCCCTTTTCCAGCGTCCCGGCATCCAGCCAGCGGGACAGTTCCCCTCCGGTGAATACTTCGGCCATGCGTCGTCCTGTCCTCTCCATCTACAGCACGCGTTGCCAAGGGCACCGCAAGCGGGAAAGGGAACATTCTACGGATTGGCAGCCCGGCATGCCGGTTCATGCTGCGGCGCATCCCAGCCGGTAACGGGTGTGCCGCTAGAATGGCGGCATTCTCACCGGGTAGGGCAGTAGAGATGCAGCAATCAACTTCCAGCGGCACGCGCAGCAAGCGTTTCGCCTCTGCGGCGCAGGCCCTGCAGGGCGTGGTCGCCGATGGCCAGACCCTGGCCGTGGGGGGCTTCGGCCTGTGCGGCATCCCCGAGGCACTGATCGCCGCGTTGCGCGACAGTGGCGCCAAGGGCCTGACCGTGATCTCCAACAACGCCGGCGTCGATGGCTTCGGCCTGGGCCAGCTGCTGGAAACCCGGCAGATCAGCAAGATGATTTCGTCGTACGTGGGCGAGAACAAGGAATTCGAACGGCAGTTCCTGGCCGGCGAGCTGGAGCTGGAATTCAATCCGCAGGGCACCCTGGCCGAGCGCCTGCGTGCCGGCGGGGCGGGTATCCCGGCGTTCTTCACCGCCACCGGTTACGGCACCGTGGTCGCCGAGGGCAAGGAAACCCGCGAGTTCGATGGCAAGCACTATGTGATGGAAACCGCGCTGCGCGCCGACGTTGCCCTGGTCAAGGCCTGGAAGGCCGACGAGGCCGGCAACCTGGTGTTCCGCAAGACCGCGCGCAACTTCAACCCGGCCTGTGCAATGGCCGGCAAGGTCTGCATCGTGGAAGTGGAGGAGGTGGTGCCGGTCGGCAGCATCGATCCGGACCAGGTGCACCTGCCGGGCATCTATGTGCACCGCATCGTGCACAACCCCACCCCTGAAAAACGTATCGAACAGCGCACCATCCGTGCGGAGGGCAATTGACATGGCATGGACCCGCGATGAGATGGCGGCGCGCGCTGCGCGTGAGCTGACCGATGGCGCCTACGTGAACCTGGGCATCGGCCTGCCGACGCTGGTGGCCAACCACATTCCCGAAGGCGTGGACGTGTGGCTGCAGTCGGAAAACGGTCTGCTGGGCATCGGTCCGTTCCCCACCGAGGCCGAGGTGGACGCCGACCTGATCAATGCCGGCAAGCAGACCGTCACCGCACGTGCGGGCGCCAGCTACTTCGGCAGCCATGACAGCTTTGCGATGATCCGCGGTGGCCACGTCAACCTGGCCATCCTCGGTGCGATGCAGGTGACCGACAAGGGCGACCTGGCCAACTGGATGGTGCCCGGCAAGATGGTCAAGGGCATGGGCGGTGCGATGGACCTGGTGGCCGGCGTGCAGCGCGTGGTGGTGCTGATGGAGCACACCGCCAGGAACGGCGAACACAAGATCCTGGCCGAATGCACGCTGCCGCTGACCGGTGTGGGCGTGGTCGACCGCATCATCACCGACCTGGCGGTATTCGATGTGACCGATGACGGGCTGGTGCTGGTGGAGACTGCAGCGGGCGTGGGCGAGGATGAGTTGAAGGAAAAGACCGGCGTCGCGTTCAAGCGCGCCTGATTGAGCAGTGACAGGAGGCGCCAGGTGCCTCCTGTCGATCAGCCGCGTTGGGCGTAGGCATATTCTTCGCTACCGCTGGCGTCGGGCTCACCAACGCACGCGGCCGCTGTCGCCACCCGTAGTCCGGCGTGTTCACAGCATGTACCGAACACGCGTTCAACGGCGTGGGCCAGCGTCCCATCTATCTGGCCGTGCTCAGCATCGAAGTTGCTTCGATACAGGTGCGCGTCCAGCAGCGGGCGCAGGGCCTGCAGCCGCCACCAGCCCATGCTGCCGGCACCGAACCGGCCGTCGCCTGCCGCAGCGTGCAGGCCGAGCCGCACCTGCAGCCGTTGCAGCGCCGGACCATTGCCTCCAACGTACTGGGCAACCGGCAGAAGGTGGCCTTCGGCGACGACCATGCCCAGTCCGGGATCGGCCTGGAACGCGGCGTGGATGCGCGCGGCTCGGCCGTCCTGCACGAGGCGCTGCAGCAGTTCCTGCCGCCACTGATCGCCATTGGAGCGATGGCTGGAACGTTTCGTATGCAGCTTCAGGATCACATCGTGTTGGCCCTGTAGCAGTTCAGCCACTTCAAGGAACGGCAGGATGTCCCGGCCATGGTTGTCCACAGCCATGACCTCGCCCTGCAGGCCATGTGCAACAAGTGCCTGCTGCACGGCGTCCACCTGCTGGGCCGGAGTAGTGACCACGATCCGCCACGGCAGTGCTGCATCGCGCAGTGCGGACAGGACCTCGGGGAGTGTCTCCAGGTACCAGGCATGGAGATGGACCGCCGGCTGCTGGATCGGTTCGGCGGCCGGTGACAGCGCATCGCGGGTAGCCTGCAGCCATGCATGACCCAACCGTGCATCCGGCTCCAGCACGGCGCCCTCGGCCCATTCGTTCCAGGCGTTGATGAAGACCATGCGCTGCTTTGCCGGTACTGCCGACAGCCGTTGATGCACCGTGGTGCGCAGCCAGTCGCGGTAGCCGCGTGGCGATGCATGCAGGTAGACCCGGCCGCGGCCGGAGCGCCTGGCTTCGTTGTCCCAGCCCGGGTTCACGCCCGGATACAGCGGATAGTCCGGCAACGGGCGGGCGCCAATCTCGGCCGCGAGTTCACGCCAATCGCGCACGTCGCCGTTGAAATCGGGATTGAGCAGCCATTGCTGTGCCGACAGCGAAGAAGGGTTGCTCATGTTTGGAGGGAATTCGACGGCAGCGTCGAATCCGATGTCACGGGGGTCGGGGCGTTCAAAGCCTTGAACGTAGGCCAGATGGACCTCGCCCACGCCATTCTCGCGGCACCAGCGGCGCCAGCGCTCGGCGGTGGCACGTGCATCGGGCAGCAGATGGGGGCGGTAGACCAGCAGCATCGGCCGACCATCGACCTTCAACGCGCGACGGTCACGCAGATAGGGCGCGATGTGGGCGATGAAGGCCAGATCGTCTTCGGCGCTGTGCTGCTGGCCGATCAGGATGTCATCGTCGCGCCCGTCCCAGCGGCGTGCCCAGTTCTCGTTGGCCCAGCACAGGCAGAACGGCAGGTCGATGCTGTCGTCGTCCAGCCAATGGCGCAGCGGGTCTTCCATCAGCGTGCGGCCGCTGAACCAGTAGTAGTAGAAGCAGAACGCGCCGATACCGTATTCGGTCGCGAGGCGCGCCTGGTCACGCATCACCTGCGGATTGCGCAGGTCGTAGAAACCCAGATCGGCAGGCAGGCGTGGCTGCACATGGCCTTCGAACTGCGGCAGAGCGCGGGTGACGTTGCGCCATTCGGTAAAGCCCTTGCCCCACCAGGCATCGTTTTCCGCAAACGTGTGGAACTGCGGCAGGTAGAACGCCACCAGCGTTGCCGGCAGCGGCGAGGGCAGCGTGCCCTCGCGCCAGGCAACGTGGCCGATCGCGGGCTCGTCCGCACGCCAACGCAGCTGCGCAGCGGCGCTCGGTCCACCAGCGTTCTGCTGTCCTTTGGGCGGTGGCGGCACCCAGTCGCCATGGCGGGCCAGAAGGCGGGTGCGCAAACGGTCACGCTGCCCCTGCGACAGCGGCAACGCCCGGAAAGCTGCACGCAGCAGCGGGAACAGAGCCTGACGCAAGCGGCTGTTGGTCATCGGACGCGTTCCGGAAAGGGGGAACGGAAACCCGGCATCGCATGGAGAGCATCGATCATGCCCCCATTTTCGGCGTTGGCGGCCATGGCGGCAAACATGGCCGTGCTAGCGTGGGGGGATGCTGTTCCCGACCGACATTCCCGACGCTGACGTCCGCCATTTGCCAAGCTGGTTGCCTGGCGGGCAGGCTGATGCCCTGCAGCAGGCCCTGCAAGCCGAAATCCCGTGGGAAACCCACCGCATCCGCATGTTCGGCAACTGGGTGGATTCACCACGCTTGAGCTGCTGGATCGGCGATCCGCAGGCACGTTATCGCTATTCAGGTACCGAGTTCGTGCCGCATCCGTGGCCGCCACGGCTGTCCGCGCTGCGCGACCGGCTACAGGCCGAGGGCGTCGGTCGATTCAACAGCGTACTGCTCAACCGCTATCGCGGCGGCACCGACTACATGGGCTGGCACAGCGATGACGAGCCCGAGCTGGGGCCGGCGCCGCTGATCGCTTCGTTGAGCCTCGGCGCAGCGCGGCGGTTCCTGCTGCGCCGCCGCGATGACACCACGCGCAAGGCGGAATTCCTGCTCGGTCATGGCGACCTGCTGCTGATGGGCGGCGCTACCCAGCGCCATTACCAGCACGCGCTGCCGAAGATGGCGCGGGTGCAGGGCGAACGCATCAACCTGACGTTCCGCTGGATCCATCCGCGTTGACCGGGCTTCGCCGGGCATGGCCCGGCGCTACCAGGAACAGGTGGCGGTAGCGCCGGGCCATGCCCGGCGTGCGAAACGGGCAACCTCAGCGCTTCAGCGCCTGCTTGTCATTCTGCCCGCTGGTCAGCGTCCAGCCCACCACGTCCTGCGCTACCTGCTGCAGGCCACGCTCGAACGCCGCTGCCACTGCCGACACATCGGTGCTGCCCACCGGCTGCAACTGGCGGAAGGTGCGGTCGGCGACCACGCGCTGGTTGGTGACGTCGATCAGCTTGGCGTTGATCTCGATGACGACCGTCGGCGTTGCCTGGCCCTGGTAATCCGATTCGAAGCGACGGATGTCGGTGGACAGCTTGTAGTCGGCGCGGATGCCGGCGGCAACGCGGGCCACGCCGTGGATGCGGCCGGAATCCTCGAAGCCACGCAGCAGGGTGTCTTCGATCATGTCGGTGGCCGGCTGCGCCCAGCTGGCGCCCTTGTAGATCTCCAGCTCCGACGGCGTCGGCCGTACGTTGATGCGCGGGCTGTCGACCATGCGCGCGGCGCTGGGCTTGGCCAGCACCAGCTGCCAGTCGGCCTGCGGCCAGCTGGGGTCGACCTTGACCTGCACAGCCGGCGAATACAGGGTGACGGGATTCTTGTCGCCGCTGCCGAGGATCGAGCAGCCACCCAGCAGGGTGGCCAGCGACGCTGCCAGCAACAGGCGCGGAAGGGTGGTCGGGCTCATTTGGGTTCGAACTCCTTCGGGGCGTCGCGGCCGAGCAGGTAGCGTGCGGGATTGTTCTCGAGGCGGTCGCTGACCCGGCGCAGGTCGCGGATCAGGCCACGCAGTTCACCCAGGGTCGGGCCGAGCTGGCCCAGGCCGTCATTGGCGAAGCTGTTGATGGCGGCGCGGTTTTCGCCAAGGATCGAATCGGCATTGCCGGCCGCCGAATCAAGCTTGGCCAAGGTGGCGTCGAGCTTGTCGATGATGCCCGGCAGCTGCTGCACCAGGTTCTTGTCCAGGCGCTCGATGGTGCCGTTGGTGGTCTTCAGGGTGGCGTCCAGGCTGCGCGCGGCATCGCGCGCGCTGAGCAGCAGCGACTGCGTGCCCTGGTCGCGGTCGGCCAGGCCGCCACTGATGGTTTCCAGGTTGGCCAGGGTGGCGTTGATCGAGGCGACGTTGCGGTCGCTGAGGATCTGGTCCATGCGCTCGACGATGCGGTTGGCCACGTCGGTGATGTTCTGCAGCGCCGACGGCGTGGTCGGGATGATCGGTGCCGGGTCCTTGTTGACCGTGGTCAGCGCCGGCGACTGCGGCGTGCCGCCGCTGAGCTGGATGATCGACGGGCCGGTCAGGCTGGTGATCGCCAGCTTGGCGCGGGTATCGGTCTTGACCGGCGTGGTCGAGTTCAGGCGGATGCGTGCGACCACCTGGCGCGGGTCATCCGGTACCAGGTTCAGTTCGGTGATCGAGCCCACCGCGATGCCGTTGTACTGCACCGGGCTGCCGACCGACAGGCCGGTCACCGCTTCGCGGAACACCACCCGGTATTCCTGCCAGGTGCGGTCGGAGGAGTACTTGGCGGCCCACAGGCCGAAGGCCAGCAGGGCCAGGCCGGTGATCAGGGTGAACGCGCCGATCAGCACGTAGTTGGCTTTTGTTTCCATGGCTCAGGCACTCTCGATCTGTTCGCCACGCGCAGCGCGCGCGCGGGGTCCGTGGAAGTATTCCTGGATCCACGGATGATCCAGTCTCTCGATTTCCGGCAGCGGCGCATTGGCCACCACCTTGCGGTCGGCGATGACCGCCACCCGGTCGCAGATCGCATACAGCGTGTCCAGGTCGTGGGTGATCAGGAACACGGTCAGCCCCAGCGCTTCCTGCAGGGTCTTGATCAGGCGGTCGAACGCCGCCGCGCCGATCGGGTCCAGGCCGGCGGTGGGCTCATCCAGGAACAGCAGGGGTGGATCCAGCGCCAGCGCACGTGCCAGGCCGGCGCGCTTGCGCATGCCGCCGGACAGCTGCGAGGGCAGCTTGTTGATGGCATCGGCGGGCAGGCCGGCCAGTTTCACCTTCAGCAGTGCCAGTTCGTAATGCCAGCGCTCGGGCAGTTCGCGGTGGTGTTCCTTCAGTGGCACCTGCACGTTCTCGCCGACGGTCAGCGACGAGAACAGGGCGCCGTCCTGGAACAGCACGCCGGTGTTGCGCTCGATATGCAGGCGGCTCTCGGGATCGTCGGCGCGCGCATCGCGGCCGAGCACCTCGATCTGCCCTTCATCCGGCACGCGCAGCCCGAGGATCGAGCGCATCAGCACCGATTTGCCGGTACCCGAGCCGCCCACCACGCCAAGGATTTCGCCACGTCGCACGTCCAGGTCCAGCCCTTCATGCACGGTCTGGCTGCCAAAGCGGTTGACCAGCCCGCGCACGCGTATGGCCAGGTCGTGGCCTTCGTCGTCCTGCATGGGCACGTCTTCGGGGGTCGGATGCGTAGTCATGTCACCAGTCCATGTGCATGAACCACAACGCCGCGAAGGCGTCGATGATGATCACCAGCGAGATCGTCTGCACCACGCTGGAGGTGGTGCGTTCGCCGACCGACTGCGCGGTGCCTTCCACCTTCAGGCCTTCCAGGCAGCCGATCAGGCCGATCACCAGCGCGAACACCGGCGCCTTGGACAGGCCCACCAGCATGTGCCGCACTTCCATCGTTTCGTGCATGCGCGCGATGTACATCTGCGGCGGGATGTCCAGGTCGAACGCGCCGACGGTGATGCCGCCGGCCAGGCCGGCGACCATCGCGATGAAGGTCAGCAGCGGCAGGGTCAACAGCAGCGCGACCAGGCGCGGCAGTACCAGCAGGTCGATGGGATCGAGCCCCAGGGTGCGCATCGCATCGATTTCCTCGCGTGCCTTCATCGCACCGATCTGCGCGGTGAAGGCACTGGCGGTGCGGCCGGCCAGCACGATCGCGGTCAGCAGCACGGCGAATTCGCGCAGGAAGGCGATGTTCACCAGTTCGACCACATAGATCTCCGCACCGAAGTCGCGCAGGATGGTCGAACCGAGGAAGGCGATCACCGCGCCGACCAGATAGGACAGCAGCGCCACCAGCGGCACCGCATCCAGCCCGACCTGTTCCATCTGGTGCACGGTCGCGGTCAGGCGGAAACGTCGAGGTTCCTTGACCAGGCGCGCACCCTTGACCAGGTTCTCGCCGAGGAAGCTGCACAGTGCCTTGATGTTGTGGCCGGTGGCATGGACGCTGACACCCAGCCGCTCCAGTGCGGCCAGTACGCCGAAGTCACGCTTCGGCTTCGGGCGGTCGTCGGCTACTTCTTCAATGGTGCACACCAGCGCCTGGTGGTCCGGGCGGAACTGCAACGCGTCTTCGCTGAGGTCAGCGCGATGGGCGACGCGCAGCACCTGCAGCACGCCGGCCGAGTCGAGCAGCTCGATGCCGGTGGCGTCGATGCCGGTCAGCTTGTCCGGAACGCCACGCAGCACTTCGGCCGCGGCCAGCGCGGTCTTCAGGGTCCAGTGGCCGGACAGCCGGATCAATCCCGGATCCTGAGCGTCCTGTTCGAGCTGGGGGGCGTGGGTCGGGGTCATGGGGGCCATTCGGGTCGCAGCATAACCGTTCTGAATTGCACGTCGCGTCGAACCAGGATGAATTTCTCCAGCAGAGCCTGACGTAGGTAATACTACGGCGCATGTCCGCAGACGCTCACACGATCCCCACGCCCCAGGCCACCTACGCGCAGCGCGTGGCCTTCGTTTCCGAGATCGCCGGCCGCCTGCACAGCTACGGCACAACGGCCCAGCGCCTGGAAGCGGCGGTGGTTGCATTGGCCCGGCAGCTCGATCTGGATTGTGAACCGTGGTCGAACCCCACCGGCATCATCCTCAGTTTCAGCGATCCGGCGCAGGCCATCGGCTCCAGCGACATCACCCGGGTGATCCGCTTGGCGCCCGGCGAGAACGACCTGCACAAGCTCAGCGTGGCTGACGGGATCGCCGAAGAAGTGGCCAACGGCCGCATGAGCATTGCCCAGGGCCACACCGCGCTGCGCCAGCTGGACAAGGATCCGGGCCGGCGCGGCAAGCTGCGCACCATCCTGTCCTTTACCCTCGGTGCGGCCGGCGTGGCGGGCATGTGGAAGCTGCCGTGGCTGGACATCGCCACCGCCGGCGTCATCGGCCTGTTGATCGGCCTGCTCGGCATGGTCACCGACAAGCGCCCGGCCAGCCGGGAAGCGGCCGAAGCGCTGGCGGCGCTGCTGGCCGGCCTGGTCGCCACCGTGGTTGCCACGTTCGTGGGTGCCCTGAATCTCAACACGGTGATCATCGCCTCGCTGGTGGTGCTGCTGCCGGGCATGTCACTGACCAATGCGGTCAATGAACTGGCCAGCCAGCACTGGGTGTCCGGCACCGCGCGCTTTGCCGGCGCGTTGACCACGATCATGAAGCTCAGTGTCGGCGCGATGATCGCGGTGACCCTGGCCGATGTGCTGGGGCTGGACCCGATGATCCGTGCCTCGCGGCCACAGGGGCCGTGGGTGGAGTGGGGCTCGCTGCTGACGGCGGCGTTCGCCTTCGCGATGTTGTTCAAGGCCAACCGCCGCGACTATCCGTGGGTGATCGCCGCCTCGGTGGCCGGCTACGCGATCTCCAAATTTGGTGGTCATGCCTGGGGTACGCCCGCCGGCATCTTTCTGTCGGCGATGCTGCTGACCGCCGGCGGCAACCTGTTCGGGCGCGTGGTCGGCCGCCCCGGTGCGATCATCCGCCTGCCGGGCATCATCATGATGGTGCCCGGCAGCACCAGCCTGCGCGGCGTGCTGACCCTGGTCCAGCAACAGGACGTGGGCGCCGGCCAGAGCGTGTTCCTGACCGTGTTGAACGTGGTGATGGCGCTGGTCGCCGGCCTGCTGTTCGGCAACCTGCTGATGCCGGCGCGCAAGACGCTGTGACCAGGCGGTAGCGCCGGGCCATGCCCGGCGGATCGGGAAACCAACCGCTGCGCTCGCCGGGCATGGCCCGGCGCTACCCCAAAAAAACGCCGGCTTTCGCCGGCGTTTTTCATTCCTGCTGCAGCTGGCCTCAGGCCTTCTTGATCAGGAAATCTTCCGGCTTCTTGCTGCCCTTGGCGGTCAGCTCGGCCATCCAGCGCGGCTGCTTGCCACGACCGGTCCAGGTTTCCTTCGGGTTGGCCGGGTTGCGGTACTTCGGCGCAACCTTGCCCAGCTTGCGGCCGGCAGCCTTGGACGGGGCCTTGGTGGTCTTGGCGACCTTGCGCGCGCGCGGTGCGGGTTCACCACCGAACAGTTCCTCGATGGTGTAACCCTCGGTCTTGGCCAGCTTGCTCAGCTGGGCACGAACCTTGGTGATCGGGCGACGCTTGGCGACGATGGTCTGCTGCTTCTTGGCTGTGCGGATCAATGCGCCCAGCTCACGTGCAGACAGGCCGGTCAGGTCGATGCTCATCAACGATTACTCCAGAAACTAATTTAGGGACAGGGACGAGCCGGTCCGTGGCGTCGCAGGACAGAGTAATGAGGAATTAATCCCAGCACAAACAGTTGCGGTCACCGTCTGTCGGCTGGCTGGCCCGGTTGCGACCATTTTGACCGGATTATGTCCGTTGCGGTTTTCCCGGGGCGGCCAGCCGCAAAAAAAAAGACCGGGGTATACCCCGGTCTTTTTCCGATCAGCCCTGCAGGCGCTGCAGCAGGGTGGCCTTGTCCAGGCTCTCCGCTTCGGCTGCGCGACGCGAGCGGTACTCGAAGGTGCCTGCGGCCAGGCCGCGCTCGCTGACCACCACGCGGTGCGGGATGCCGATCAGTTCCATGTCGGCAAACATCGCGCCCGGGCGCAGGCCGCGGTCGTCCAGTGCGGCATCCAGGCCGGCATCGCGCAGCTCCTGCAGCAGAGCTGCAGCTGCATCGGCCACGCCTGCGTCGCCCTTCGGATTGATCACGCAGACCACCACCTGCCACGGCGCCATCGCGTCGGGCCAGATGATGCCGGCGTCATCGTGGTTCTGCTCGATGGCTGCGGCGACAACACGCGAAATACCGATGCCGTAGCAGCCCATCGTCATTACCGCGGCCTTGCCATTCTCGTCCAGCACGGTGGCATCGAGCGCCTTCGCATAGGTGCGGCCCAGCTGGAACACGTGGCCGACTTCGATGCCGCGGGTGATTTTCAGTTCGCCGCCGTCCAGCGCACGATCACCGGCGCGCACGTTGCGGATATCGGCCACTTCCGGTTCGGCCAGGTCGCGGCCCCAGTTGACGCCGGCCAGATGGAAACCGGCCTCATTGGCACCGACGACGAAGTCGGACATCGCCGCCACTTCGCGATCGGCGACCACGCGGATCGGCTTGGCCGGGGCGACCGGACCAAGGAAGCCCGGCACGCTGCCGAGGTATTCGGCGATCTCTGCTTCGCTGGCAAAACGCTGCTCGTCCAGGCCAGCAACCTTGCCCAGCTTGATTTCGTTGACCTCGTGGTCGCCACGCACCAGCGCCAGCACGAACTGCTGTGCCTCGCCTTCGCCGGCGATCAGCGCCACCGACTTCACCGTACGCTGCAGATCGATGCCCAGCAGCGCGGCGACGTCTTCGCAGGTCTTCTGGGTCGGGGTCTCGACCTTGCGCAGCGCTTCGCTGGCCGCAGCACGCGCGGCCGGATCGGCGGCGATGGCCGCTTCCATGTTGGCCGCGTAGTCCGAACCGGTGGAGAAGACCAGCGCGTCCTCACCGGAGTCGGCGATCACGTGGAATTCCTGCGAGGCGTCACCGCCGATTGCGCCGGAATCGGCCTGCACCATGCGGAAGTCCAGGCCCAGGCGGGTGAAGATGCGGCTGTAGGCCACCTTCATGTTTTCGTACTCACGCACGAGGTCTTCGTCGTGCAGGTGGAACGAGTAGGCGTCCTTCATCAGGAACTCGCGCGCGCGCATGACACCGAAGCGCGGGCGGATCTCGTCGCGGAACTTGGTCTGGATCTGGTAGAAATTCACCGGCAGCTGCTTGTAGCTGGACAGTTCGCTGCGCGCGAAATCGCAGGCCGCTTCCTCGGCGGTGGGGCTGTAGCAGAAGGTCTGTTCCTTGCGGTCCTTGATCTTCAGCAGCTGCGGGCCGAATTTCTGCCAGCGGCCGGTCTGCTCCCACAGTTCCTTCGGCTGGATGGTCGGGATCTGGAATTCCACGGCACCGGCGCGGTCCATTTCCTCGCGGACGATGCGTTCGACCTTGCGCAGCACGCGCAGGCCCAGCGGCGACCAGGTGTACAGGCCGGATGCGAGCTTGCGGATCATGCCCGCGCGCAGCATCAGCCGGTGGCTGGTCAGCTCGGCGTCGCTGGGGGTTTCCTTGGTGGTGTGCAGGTGGAACTGGGAGAGGCGCATCGTCGGCTTCGGATTACGGCAGAGATACCTATTCTGCCAGCCCGGCCGGGGGAGGGGTATCGGCCGGGCGGCGCCCGGCACCCGCAGAGGCAACGGCTGGAGCAACGGCAACAGCAACAGCAACAGCAACAGCAACAGCGGGGTTGCTGTGGGATGGCGGGGTGGGTCCGGTTGCGGGGGACGCCGTAAACCCATCCGTGGGGGCTTGGCCGCGGCATCCATGCCGCGGACACCCCCGCAACCGGACCCACCCCGCCTTCGACAGATCTCCGCAATCTGTCGGGATGGCATGGCCTGCTCTATGGCATGGCCTGCTCTTGGTGGGTGTCGACCTTGGTCGACACGTAGATCCACGCCATGCGTGGATGTTTTTCGTCCCGATTTCGAAATATTCGATTTCGATGGAGATGCATCCACGCATGGCGTGGATCTACTGGCCACCGGGAAACTGTCGAAGACGGGGCGGTGTCGGATTGCGGGGTGTCAGCCGCATGGATGCGGCTGCCAAGCCCCCACGGATGGGTTTACGGCGTCCCCGCAATCCGACACCGCCCCGTCATCCCACGGAATGCCCGCTTTTGACGTTGACGTTGACGTTGATTCGGCGGGTGCCGGGCGCCGCCCGGCCGATCCCCCCTCAACCCGCCGGAGGGCAGTACGCCTTGATCGCCGCCTCGGCCAGGCCCTTTTGCGCGCTGCGCTGTTCCGGGGTAAGCGCGGTATCGGCCTTGCCATCGCCATCGGTGTCCTGCATCACCGGGCCGGTGCCTTCCAGCAGCGTCACGTTGGCGCGGGCGGTGCTGCATTGTTCCGGCACCGGCGCGGCGGCAGGTTCGGGGGCCGCGTCCGTCGCCGCTGTCCTGGCCTGGGCACGGGTCTCATACTTTGCCCCGGCCGGCGGCGTTTCCGAATACTGGGTCACGCCCTTGGCGTCCTTCCACTTGTAGACAGGGCCGGCCAGCGCAATGGTACTGGCCAACAGCAGCAGGCAACCCAGGCAGGACAGGGCACGCATGGCAAACTCCGCAGAATGGGCGTAGAACGCCGATTGCAGCATTGGCGCCGACCGCTGGCAAGTCGATTAAACTGGATTCCATGGACCCGATCACACCGCCGCCGCGCTCGCGCACGATTTACCTGCTGCCCAACCTGTTCACCACGGCTGGGCTGTTCTCTGGTTTCTACGCCATCATCGCCGCGGCCAACGGGGATTTCGTCAACGCCAGCATCGCCGTGTTCGTGGCGGCGGTGATGGACGGCCTCGATGGCCGTGTCGCGCGCCTGACCGGTACCAGCAGCGAGTTCGGCGTGCAGTACGATTCGCTGGCCGATCTGGTCAGCTTCGGCATGGCACCGGCCCTGGTGATGTATCACTGGTCCCTGTCGGAACTGAAATACGACGGTGAGCTGGTCGGTCGCCTGGGCTGGGCGGTGGCGTTCCTGTACGCCGCCTGCGCGGCGCTGCGCCTGGCGCGCTTCAATACCCAGGTGGCCGTTGTCGACAAGCGCTGGTTCGTTGGCCTGGCCAGCCCGGCTGCCGCCGGCCTGATGATGTCCTTCGTCTGGGCCTTCGCCGATGGCACGCTGGGCTGGAACGGCAACGAGCTGCGCTTCGTGGCGTTGGCGGTGACCCTGGTCGCCGCACTGTTGATGGTCAGCCGCATCCGCTTCTGGAGCTTCAAGGGCGGCGCGGCCAAGCAGGGCGCGCGCTCGGACCGTGTCCCGTTCCTGGTGCTGGCACTGGTGCCGATCGCCATCGCCATCGCGGTGATCGACCTGCCCCGCGTGCTGTTCGTCGTCGGCATCCTGTACGCCCTGTCAGGCCCGGTGATGTGGGGCGTGCAGCGCCTGCGCAAGAAGCCCGAGGCGGCGTGAGCCAGGACCTGCCCGTGTTGTGGTCCCCGGCCCAGCAGGCCTGGCTGCAGGCCATGGGCTACACCGTCTATCACGACGGCCAGTTGGCCGCCGAAATGGACGCGGCACTGCAGCTGAGCGTGGCTGAAGCCGCAGCGTCGGCACCCGTGCCGGTCGAGGCGACGCGCGCGGCTCCACCTTCGATGCAGCACGCACCCAGCCAGCGCGGTGCGGCGCCGGAGCCTCGGCTCGAGCG
The DNA here is from genome assembly GCF_040548715.1 of Stenotrophomonas sp. 2694. Taxonomy (NCBI): domain Bacteria; kingdom Pseudomonadati; phylum Pseudomonadota; class Gammaproteobacteria; order Lysobacterales; family Lysobacteraceae; genus Stenotrophomonas; species Stenotrophomonas sp. 2694. The sequence goes on along the minus strand of NZ_JBEPSG010000006.1, from coordinate 170,483 downwards.
CGCGCCACCACGCACTGCCGTGCCGGTAGCGGCGCCGGACACCGTCCCGGCTGCGGCCCGTCCGCTGCCCACCGGCAACGCGCGCCAGCCGCTGGTGCGCCTGCCTGACCGCCTGCAGATCGCGCTGTTGCGTGCCTCGGGCTGCAATCCCAACGACCCCGCCACCCAGGCACTGATGGACAGCTGGCCGCTGGAGCAACTGCGTCGCGACCCCGCAGCCAAGCGCGCGTTGTGGCCGCAGCTGCGCGCGCTGCGCAAGGGCGGAACCGCATGAGTGCGGTCAGCCAGCCCGGGCCGGTGGCGCTGCGTGCGCTGCGCGAGAGCGATCTCAACGCGGTGATGGCCATCGAAGTGCGTGGCTATCCCTATCCCTGGACCCGCGGCATTTTCCTGGATTGCCTGCGTGCCGGTTACCCCGGCCTGGCCATGGAGCGCGATGGCCTGTTGATCGGCTATGGCGTGCTCAGCCTTGCTGCCGATGAAGCACATGTGCTGAACATCTGCATCGATCCGCTGGTGCAGTCGCGTGGGCTCGGCCGCCAGCTGCTGCGTGCGCTGGTCCGCCTGGCCGGTGATCGAGGCGCGCAGCGGGTGTTCCTGGAAGTGCGTCCGTCCAATACCCCGGCGCTGGCGCTGTATCACAGCGAAGGCTTCAACGAGATCGGCCGGCGCCCCCGCTACTACCCTGCTGCGCAGGGGCGCGAAGATGCGCTGGTGATGGCGATCGAGCTGGTGGACGGCGAGCTGGAGACAATGCCGCCGCTGTAATGGGCGTCGCGTGGCCGCTGCGCTCGCCGGGCATGGCCCGGCGCTACCGATGCGTTGTTTACGCCAGCCGCAGTGCCAGCACACCGCCGACGATCAGCGCGGCCGCCACCCAGCGTGCACGCGGTACCCGCTCGCGCAGCAGGAACACCGAGATCAGCAGCGCGAACAGGATCGACGATTCGCGCAGCGCCGACACCATTGCCACCGGCACCTGGGTCATCGCCCACAGCGCCATCGCATACGAGGCGGTGGTACCGATGCCGCCGGCCACGCCCAGCGGCCAGTGCTGGCGCGCATACGCCAGCAGCTTGCCGCGCTGCCGATGCAGCGCCCACAACGGCAACGGAATGCCCGACAGCAGGAACAGCCACAACGTGTAGCTCAGCGCATTGCCGGACAGTCGCGCGCCCTGCGCATCGACCAGGGTGTAGGTGGCGATCATCGCCGCCGTCAGCAACGGCAGCCGCAGCTGGCCGCCACGTGCGCCGCGGGCCATGCACAGGATGCCGCCACTCACCAGGAGGACACCGAGCCAGGCCGACGGCGGCAGGCGTTCGCCGAGCACGGCGCCGGCCAGCGCAACGAGGATGGGCGCGCAACCACGCATCATCGGATACGCCAGGCTCATGTCGACCTGCTGGTAGCAGCGTGCGACCAATGCGTAGTAGGTCACCTGCAGCAGCGCCGAGACGGCCAGCCACGGCCAGCTTGCGGCGGTGGGCATGGGCAGCAGGGGCAGGGCGATGGCCGACAGCAGTGCAGCGCTGCCGGTGACCAGCACCGTGCCGAGGAACTTGTCCGGCCCGCGTTTGACGATCGCGTTCCAGCTGGCGTGCAGTGCGGCGGCGGCGAGGACCAGCAGGAAGATGGAAAGCGGCATCAAGCGATGATGCCAAAAGACAGGGGTGGGTGCCGACCTTGGTCGGCACATCGTTTTGCATGGCAGGTGCCAACCTGGGTTGGCACATCACAGCGGTGCGGACCAAGGTCCGCACCCACCCGGGAGGCGTTACAGCTTCGCGCGCTGTTCGCGCAGGCCGGCCAGCTGGTTGTTCCAGTCGACCAGGCGCACGCGTTCCTGCTCGATCACCGCCGGCGGAACCTTGTCGGAGAACTTGGCCAGCTTGGTCTCGCTCTTCTCCTGTTCGCCTTCCACGCGCTTGATCTCCTTGTCCAGGCGCGCGCGCTCGGCATCGAGATCAACCAGGCCTTCCAGCGGCACCAGCAGCTTCAGCTCACCGACGATCGCGGCGGCGGCCGGCGGCGCACTCTGTGCGTCGGCCAGCCACTGGATGCTGTCCAGCTTCAGCAGGAACGACAGCGAAGCGCTGAAGCGCTCGATGCGCTCGCGGTCCTGGCTCTGCCCGGCATGTTCCTGGCCGGCCAGCAGGCGCAGCGGCACCAGCCTGGACGGGGCGACGTTCAGCTCGCTGCGCACGCGGCGCACCGCACTGATCACTGCCTTCAACCATTCCACGTCGGCCTCGGCCTGGGTGAAATCGCCCTCGAATTCGGCGGCGGTCGGGTACGGGCGCAGTGACAGCGTGGTTTCGGCCAGGCCCAGGCGCGGTGCCAGCTGCTGCCACAGCTGTTCGGTGATGAACGGGGTCAGCGGGTGCAGCAGGCGCAGCAGCGCTTCCAGCACGTACAGCAGGGTGTGGCGGGTGCTGTCGGCGTCGGCGGCATCGGCGCCGTTCAATGCCGGCTTGCTCAGCTCCAGGAACCAGTCGCAGAACGCGTTCCAGGCGAATTCGTACAGGCACTGCGCCAACAGGTCGAAGCGATAGGCGGCGAAATGACCCTGCGCTTCGGCGGTGGTAGCGGCCAGGCGCGAGAGGATCCAGCGCTCGGCATCGGTCCGCGGCGTCGGCACGCCGGTGAACGCCGCACCTTCGGTGTTCATCAGAGTGAAGCGGCTGGCGTTCCACAGCTTGTTGCAGAAATTCTTGTAGCCCTCGGCGCGGTTCATGTCGAACTTGATGTCGCGGCCATGGGTCGCCAGCGCGGCGATGGTGAAACGCAGCGCATCGGCACCATGGGCGGCGATGCCGTCCGGGAACTCCTTGCGCGTGGCCTTCTCGATCTTCTCGACCATGCGCGGCTGCATCAGCCCGCCGGTGCGCTTGGCCACCAGATCATCGATGGTGATGCCGTCGATGATGTCCAGCGGATCGAGCACGTTGCCCTTGCTCTTGGACATCTTCTGGCCCTGGCCGTCGCGGATCAGGCCGGTGAAGTAGACGTCCTTGAACGGGATCTTCCCGGTCAGGTTGTCGGTGGCCATGATCATGCGCGCCACCCAGAAGAAGATGATGTCGAAGCCGGTGATCAGCACCGACGACGGCAGGTAGCGGTCGAAACCGCGCTCGGCCATCGCCTGCTCGTTCGGCCAGCCCAGGGTGGAGAACGGCCACAGCTGCGAGGAGAACCAGGTCTCCAGCACGTCGCTTTCCTGGCTCAGCACGACGTCGCTGCCGAGATTGTTTTTCGCCCGCACCTCGTCTTCGCTGCGGCCGACGTAGCAGCTGCCGGTGGCGGCATCGAACCATGCGGGAATGCGGTGGCCCCACCACAGCTGGCGGCTGATGCACCAATCCTGGATGTTGGTCATCCAGTGGCGGTAGGTGTTGATCCAGTTCGGCGGCACGAAGGAGATGCTGCCGTTCTCGACCAGCTCCAGGCCACGCTTGGCCAGCTCGTCCATCTTCACGAACCACTGGTCGGTCAGGTACGGCTCGATCACCTGGCCGGTACGGTCGCCGCGCGGCACCTGCAGCTTGTGCGCCTTGGTCTCGACCAGGATGCCCAGGTCTTCCAGTTCAGCCAGCACGGCCTTGCGCGCGTCGTAACGGTCCAGCCCCTGGAAACGCTCCGGCGCGTTGTCGTTGATCGCGGCCACCGGCGTGAACAGGTTGATCATCGGCAGGCTGTGGCGCACGCCCACCTGGTAATCGTTGAAGTCATGCGCCGGGGTGACCTTGACCACGCCGGTACCGAACGCACGGTCCACGTAGTCATCAGCGATCACCGGCACGCGGCGGCCGGTCAGCGGCAGCACCACGCTCTTGCCGATCAGGTGCAGGTAACGCTCGTCTTCCGGATGCACCATCACCGCGGTGTCGCCCAGCAGGGTTTCCGGGCGGGTGGTGGCGACCACCAGGTAATCGCGGGTTTCGCGCAGGGTCTCGACGCCGTCGGCATCGCGCTCGACGTGCTCGTAGCTCAGGCCTTCATCCAGCTGGTAGGCGATCGACCACAGGAAACCCTCTTCCTCGGCGCTCTCCACTTCCAGGTCCGAGATCGCCGTCTTCAGCACCGGATCCCAGTTGACCAGGCGCTGGCCACGGTAGATCAGGCCCTGCTCATGCCAGCGCACGAAGGCTTCGATCACCGCTTCGGACGGCTGCGGGTCCATGGTGAAGGTGCTGCGCGACCAGTCGGCAGACGTGCCCAGGCGGCGCATCTGCCGTTCGATGATGTCACCGGACTGCTGCTTCCATTCCCACACCTTGCCGATGAAGCCCTCGCGGCCCAGCGAATCGCGGGTCTCGCCATTGCCTTCCAGCGCCAGGTTGCGGCTGACCACCATCTCGGTGGCGATGCCGGCGTGGTCGGTACCGACCTGCCACAGCGTGTCGTAGCCGCGCATGCGGTGGTAGCGCACCAGCGCATCCATCAGGGTCTGCTGGAAGGCATGGCCCATGTGCAGGGTGCCGGTCACGTTCGGCGGCGGCAGCAGGATGGTGTATGGCTCGCCCTTGCCGGACGGCTTGAAATGGCCGGCCTTCTCCCAGGCCTCGTAGAGGTCGGTCTCGAAGGACTTCGGGTCGTAGCTGGAGGCGAGTTGGGTCATGCGGGGGAACCAGTCATCAAGGCGGGAAGGGAGATCAGCGCGACCCGAGGGTGCGCCGGATCTTCTGGTCGGTGTGGTACTGGCTGACCGAATAGGCAGCCCAGATCGCGGCGGGCAGCCAGCCGATCAGGGTGATCTGCAGGATCAGGCAGACGATGCCGGCAAACGGCCGGCCGATGGTGAAAAAGGACAGCCAGGGAAGAATCAGGGCGATCAGCAGGCGCATCAAGGGGTCCTCGCAGGGCTTACATGTCGTGCTTGTTCAGGTCGTAGCCGGCGGTCTTGTACTGGCGCCAGCGCTCGCGCAGTGGTTCGCGCGCCTCCGGATCGGCCGGGACCACTTCCAGCACGCGCTCGCACTGGCCCAGCCAGGGTTCGTCGCGCAGGTTGATCACCAGCGGCCGCACGGGCGCCTCGCCGCCGGGCGGGGCGATCAGTACCAGGGCTTCTTCCTCGTCCACGTCCTCACCTACGATCTGGTGCGGAATGTAGGCATCGTCGTCGAATGACCAGAGAAGTTCGTCAAGTTCTTCGGCCTGGGCCTGGTCGCGGGCGAGGACCAGGGTGAACAACCCGGCGTCGTTGGCCTTGCGCGCCAGCTCGCAGACCAGGCGCAACGGCTCGGTCAGGAAACGGGGCTTGGCGATCAGGTAGAAGTCGGCGCGGGGCATGGCGGCATCCAGGTGAGGCAGGTGCCGGTCCATGCCGGGTGGCGGCTGGACCGGCGAGGCCCCGGCCGGCGGTTGCCGGCCAGGGTCAGGTACAGCGTCAGGCGCGGGCGACCTGGTCCAGCAACCACTGGCTCAGCAGGCCGACCGGACGGCCGGTGGCCATGCCACGCTTGCCTTCATCGCTGGCCACGCCGGCGATGTCCAGATGGGCCCAGCGCTGGCCTTCGGCGAAGCGCGACAGGAAGCAGCCGGCGGTGATGGCACCGGCCCAGCGGCCGCCGATGTTGTAGACGTCGGCGAAGCTGGAATCCAGCATCGGCTGGTACTCGTCCCACAGCGGCAGGCGCCAGGCGCGGTCGAAGACCTGCTCGCCGGCGGCCAGCAGTTCGTTGGCCAGGTCGTCGTGCTTGCTCATCAGGCCTGCGGTCTGGTGGCCGAGGGCGACCATGCAGGCACCGGTCAGGGTCGCCACATCGACCAGCGCCTGCGGCTCGAAGCGCTGCGCGTAGGTCAGTGCGTCGCACAGGATCAGGCGGCCTTCGGCGTCGGTGTTGCCCACTTCGATGGTCTTGCCCGACATCGAGGTGATGACGTCGGACGGACGGTAGGCATTGCCGTCGATGGCGTTTTCCACCGCCGGGACCACCACCACAAGATTCAACGGCAGCTTGGCCTTGACCGCAGCGACGAAGGTGCCGATGACGTTGGCGCCACCGCACATGTCGTACTTCATCTCTTCGATGCCGCCCTGGGTCTTCAGGTTGACGCCACCGGTATCGAAGGTGATGCCCTTGCCGACCAGCACGTAGGGCTTGGCGTCGCCGCCATTGCTCCACTTCAGCACGACCAGGCGCGGGCGGTTGGCCGAGCCACGGGCCACGGCCAGCAGCGAGCCCATGCCCAGCGCTTCCATCTGGGTCTCGTCGAGGATCTCGGCTTCGGCACCGTCATGCTCGCCGGCGAATTTCACGCCCACTTCAGCCAGATAGGCCGGGGTGCAGTAGTTCGGCGGCAGGTTGCCCAGCTCGCGGGCGAACTCGACACCGGCGGCGATGGCCTGGCCCTGGGCCAGGGCCTGCGCGTCATCACCGGCGATGGCCAGCTGGGCCAGGCCGGCATCGTCGGCCTTCTTCTTGCCCAGGGTGGCGGTGTAGCGGTAGGCAGCGTGGTCGGCGGCGATCACCGCCTGGCGGATCGCCCAGGCCGCGTCGCGGTCCTTCACTGCCACTTCGGACAGGGTGAACAGTGCGCTGCGGGCAGCGCCGGCCTTCAGCGCGCGCACGGCATCGCCGACCGCCTTCAGGTACTGCGGCACGCCGAAGCGGGCGGCATCGCCGAGGCCGACCACCAGCACGCGCGGGGCGGCGACGCCCGGCAGGTCGTGCAGCAGGGTGGTGGCGCCGGTCTTGCCGGACAGGTCGCCGCGCTGGGCCAGGGCGGCCAGGCGGCCACCGCTTGCAGCATCCAGTGCCTGCGCGGACGCAGTCAGGGTATGGTCGGCATAGGCGCCGACGACGATGCAGTCAACGGCGGCCGAAGCCGCAGCGAGGTGGTTCAGGGTGAATTCGAGAGCCATTGAGCAGATTCCATTGGCAAGTCCGTACAATCGCGGACCGTTTACGCCCAGACGCTAGACTGGGCGGCACCGCGAACGAACCTGAGAGTTTAAACCACCGCCCCATGTTGAAGCTCGACCGCTATCTATTGGGCGATTTCGTCCAGAGTTTCCTGGCTACCCTGATCGTCCTGCTGGTGGTCAGCGTGGGCGGCGTGCTGGTGGACATCCTCGGCAACATCGCCGACGGGCGGCTGCCGGCCAAGCTGCTGTTCTCGCAGCTGGGCCTGCAGTTCATCGTCTACATGCCGCTGATCCTGCCGCTGGCACTGATGCTGGGCCTGCTGCTGGCCATTGCCCGCCTCTACCGCGACTCGGAAATGGCGGTCATCACCGCCATCGGTGTCGGCCCCCGGCGCCTGCTCAAGCCCCTGCTGATGCTGGTGCTGCCGGTGATCGCGGTGGTCGGTGCCTGTTCGCTGTGGCTCGGCCCCTGGGCCGGGCGAACCGCCGAACAGATGGTGCAGGACGCCAACCGCAGCGTGCTGATGGCCGGCCTGGAGCCGGGCCGGTTCACCCCGCTGCCCAATGGCGGGGTGGTCTATGTCGCCTCGATCTCGCCCGATGGCAGCCAGCTGGGCCGGGTGTTCCTGCAGCGGCAGAAGGAGGATCGCCTTGAAGTGGTGTCCGCCGCCAGCGGCCGCATGTACTTCGAAGGCGCCCGCCAGCGTTTCCTCGAACTGGATGATGGCCACCAGCTGGAAGGGCCGGCGGCCGGCGCACTGGACTACCGCCTGGCGACCTTCGCCCGCAACGACGTGGCGCTGCCCGACGGCAGTGAGGCCCGCAAGAGTGATGACCCCGAACTGATGCCGACCACCGCGTTGTTCGGTGACAAGCGCCCCGAGGCCCAGGCACAGCTGCACCGTCGTCTGGCGCCGCCGCTGATCGCGCTGGCCTTTGCCCTGCTGACCGTGCCGCTGGGACGCAGTTCGCCGCGCCAGCAGCGCTATGGGCGGATGATGCTGGCCCTGATGGCCTACATGGTCGGTACCAACCTGATGTTCATCGGCAGTGGCTGGATCGCCAATGGCCAGATTCCGCCGGCGCTTGGCCTGTGGTGGCTGACCCTGCCGCTGCTGGCACTGGCGATCTGGATGTACGCGCGTGACGGCCGCATGGCCCGCCCGAAGGGAGCCCGCGCATGATGCTGCGACCGATGCGTTTCGATCTGTACCTGGGCCGGGCAGTGCTGGGTACCGTGCTGCTGACCTGGGCGGTGCTGGTGGGCCTGGACGTGCTGATGGCCTTCTCCGGTGAGTTCAAGGACATCGGCAAGAACGGCTATTCGTTGGGCCATGCTGCCGCCTGGGTGCTGTACACCGTGCCGCGCCGGGCCTACACGATGTTCCCGACCGCGGCGGTGATCGGCGCGCTGATGGGCCTGGGCCAGCTGGCCGCGACCTCGGAGCTGACGGCGCTGCGCGCGCTGGGCCTGTCGCGCAAGCGCCTGAGCGTGTCGGTGGCGATCGCCCTGTCGCTGCTGACCGGGCTGATGGTGATCAGCGCCGAGACCCTGGGGCCGTGGGGCCAGAACCGCGCCGATTCGCTGAAGATGAGTGCCAAGTGGGGCACCGACATGGCGGTGGCGCGTTACTCCGGCCTGTGGGCGCGTGAGGGTGACACGTTCCTCAATGCACAGAGTGGCGAAGAACAGCTGGTCGGCGACAAGGGCACCCGGCTGATTCTGCGTGACGTGCGCCTGTACAAGATCGACGAAGAGGGTCGGATCGGTACGCTGACCCATGCGGCCACCGCCGAGCATGACAAGGATGGCTGGGTATTGACCGGCGTGCGCCGTGACACCTTCGGCGAGCGCTCGGCAACGCGCCAGGAAGCGGCCCGTGAGCCGTGGAATTCCAAGCTGGATGCCGGCGCCCTGGCCACCGGCATCGCCAAGCCGCGCAACCTCAGCGTGTCCGAGCTGAGCACCAGCATCGCCTACCGCGAGCGCAACGGGCTGGATGCACGCGACTATGAGGATGTGTACTGGAGCCGCTGGTTCTATCCGTTGAATGTGCTGGCGCTGTGCCTGGCGGCGGTGCCGTTCGCGTTCGGTTCGCTGCGCAGTGGCGGCATGGGCAAGCGCTTGTTCCTGGGCATCCTGTTCGCGCTGGCGTTCTGGCTGCTGCAGCTGTTCTTCGGCCGCATGGCCGGTGCGCTCAAGTTCGACTACCGCATTGCCTATGCGCTGCCGCCGATCGTGATGCTGGCCGTGTCCGGGTTGTTGTTCCGGCGCAAATCGGGCTGATTCCGGTAGCGCCGGGCCATGCCCGGCGAAGGTGTGCGATATCCCGCGTCCGCCGGGCATGGCCCGGCGCTGCCAGGACAGGTCAGCGCTTCGGCATCCGCAGCAGCTGCGTGGCACTCGCGCGGTCGTGCCAGGTCAGCCGCTGGCGATCCACCAAGGCCCACCAGAAGCCCAATCCGCCCAGCAGCAACGACAGCGTGGCCACCGCGAAGCGCAGCCACAGCTGGCCGCGTCGCAACGGCGTGCCATCGCGTGATTCCAGCTTCAAGCGCCACGGGCGCATGCCCAGCGTCTGCCCACCGCGCCGCCAGCTGGCGGTGGCATACCACCCGGTCACAGCCCAGCACACCGCCCACAGCAGCCATTGCCAGGCACTGAAAGGCGCGATGTTGTCGCGCTGCGCATGGCCGCTGAACGTATAGGCCAGGGTGAAGGCCGTGCCGGCCAGCATCCACAAGGCCAGCACCGGCAGCGCGTCATAGATCATCGCCAGCAGGCGCCACAGCAGCAGCGCGCGCGGGCGGGGCGTATCAGCGGCGACGTGGGCCGCATCGGTGGCGGGGCTCGACATGTGCCGAGCATACGCAATGCTGGCCGTGCCCGCAGTTGGCCTCGTATCCTGCGTGCATGGCCGTCACTTCCACCCCCGCCGAACGTCGTCAGCTGGTCCAGCAATTGCCCGAGCTGCGCGGCGAGGACAGTCAGCGCATCCAGCGTTTCCTCGATGCGATCTGGGCCGAGCACGGTCTGGCCCGCGCCACCCTGGACAGCTATCGCCGCGACCTTGAAGGCCTGGCGCGCTGGTGTGACGGGCGCGACGGTGGTCTGGCCGGTGTTGAACGCGCCGGTCTGTTCGATTACCTGGCCTGGCGCACCCGCCACAACTGGTCGCCGCGCAGCAACGCGCGGTTGCTGTCGGCGCTGCGCGCGTTCTTTGCCGATGCCGTGCGGCGTGGCGAACGCAGCGAGGATCCCAGCGCACTGCTGGACCCGCCGAAGCTGCCACGGCTGCTGCCCAAGGCACTGGCAGAGAGCCAGATCGACGCGCTGCTGGCGGCACCGGATATCGACAGTCCGCTCGGCCTGCGCGACCGCGCCATGCTGGAGCTGATGTATGCCGCCGGGCTGCGGGTGAGCGAGCTGGTGCTGTTGCCCGCCACCGCGGTGAACCTGCGCCAGGGCGTACTGCGGGTGACCGGCAAGGGCAGCAAGGAACGCCTGGTGCCGCTGGGCGAGGAGTCGCAGTACTGGCTGGAACGCTACCTGCAGCAGTCGCGACCGCAGCTGGTGGGGAAGGGCAAGGTGCAGGCGCTGGCCGACGGGCAGACGCCCCTGTTCATCGAACCGGCGCTGCATGGCTTGACCCGCCAGGCCTTCTGGCACCTGGTCAAGCGATACGCGGCGGTGGCCGGTATCGACCCGGCGCGGATCAGTCCGCATGGCCTGCGGCACAGTTTCGCTACCCACCTGCTGAACCGTGGCGCCGACCTGCGCGCGCTGCAGATGCTGCTGGGCCACAGCTCGCTGTCCACCACGCAGATCTACACGCTGGTCGCACGCGAACACCTGCAGAAACTGCACGCCCGCCATCATCCACGCGGCTGAGCCCGCGGCTGAACCCCTGCCGGGCCTGTGCGCGGCATCGCGGACCGCTCAGGATGGCTGTGTCAGAATCCGGGGTCTTCTTTCTGCTGCGGACTGCTCCATGCTCCGATTCGCCATCGCCGCCGTGTTCGGCGCGCTCAGCCTGAGTGCCTGCGCCCAGCCCGCCCCGCCCGCCGCAAAGGCCCCCGCTGCAGCGGCAGCCAAGACCGGCCCTGCCGCCACGGCCAATGCTCCGGCCGAGCAGGCCGTGCGCAAGGCGCTGACCGAGCTCAACCCCGGCTTCCAGGTGGACTACATCGGTGCCGCGCCCTTCCCGGGCTTCCGTGAAGTGGTGGTCTCCGGCCAGCTGCTTTACGTCTCCGACGACGGCCGCTACCTGTTCCAGTCGCAGCCCTACGACACCCGCGCCAAGAGCCCGGCCAACAGCGAAGGCCTGCTGGGCTACCGTCGCGACCTGCTGGCCAAGGCCAACCATGGCGACCGCATCGTGTTCGCCGCGCCGAACGCGAAGTACACCATCAGCGTGTTCACCGACATCGAATGCGGCTACTGCCGCAAGCTGCACCAGGACATCGCCGAGCTCAACCGCAACGGCATCACCGTCGAATACCTGGCCTTCCCGCGCATGGGGCTGGGCAGCAAGGATTACACCGACATGATCTCGGTCTGGTGCGCGGCCGATCGCCGCCAGGCGCTGACCAATGCCAAGCGTGGTGGCACGGTGGCAGCGAAGAACTGCACCAACCCGGTGGCGATGCAGTACGCCCTGGGCCAGCAGTTGGGCGTGAATGGCACGCCGGCGATCTTCGCGCCCGATGGCACCCAGCTCGGCGGCTACCTGCCGCCGGCGCAGTTGCGTGCTGCGCTGGAGAAGCTGTCGGCCAAGCGCTGATTGAAACGCCGCCGGGCATGGCCCGGCGCTACTTTGGATGGGCGGGTAGCGCCGGGCCATGCCCGGCGGATGCATCAGACAGAAAGCCGGGGACGCAGTGCGCCCCCGGCTTTTTTTTTTTACTTCAACCCATCACTGACCGCCTTGGTCAGCGTGCCCTGCGCATCGTCGCCGCTGAACTCCCAGACGAACGCACCGCCCAGTCCCTGGGTCTTCACGTAGCCCATCTTGCGGGTGATGTTGGCCGGGGTATCGAAGCTCCACAACGTGCTGCCGTTGTAGATCCAGGTGGCACCGGCGGTGTTGTCGGTGTAGCTCGGCCACGCCAGGTTCTTCAGCACCTTCCAGTCTTCAATGCCAGCCTCGTAGGTACCCGGTGCCGCACCGGTGGCGCTCTGGTACAGGCCGTTGTTGGCGTTGGTCACCCCGGTCCAGCCGCGCCCGTAGTAACCGATGCCCAGGTTGAGCTTGGCGGCGGGAACACCACGGCTGATGAAGGCCTCGATGGCGTCGTTGCTGTTGTACAGCTTCTGGTCGCCGGTGGACGGATCATTCGGCGAATCGAACAGCGCCGACTGGTGATTGGTCTTCGCATCCCACGCGCCGTGGAAGTCGTAGGTCATCACGTTGATGTAGTCCAGGTACGGGTGGTACGCGGCCGGATCGGTGACGCGGATCTTGTCGATGCCGGCGCCGACTGCCACCGTCAGCAGCAGGCCCGGGCGCACCGCATCGAGCTGGCGGCGGAATTCGGCCATCAGCGCGGTGAAGTTGGCGTTGTCCTCGGGCGTGCCGCAGGCGATACCGCAGGCCACCGGGTATTCCCAGTCGATGTCGATGCCATCGAACACCCCCAGCGCCGCACCGGGGCCACCGGCACCGTCGGTCACCGGCAGGTTGCCCTTGATGTAGGCGTCGATGCACGAAGCGACGAAGGCCTGGCGGTTGGCCGGTTGCGCCGCGCTGGAGAAGCCGCGCGACCAGGTCCAGCCACCCAGCGAGATCAGCACCTTCATGCCCGGGTACTTGGCCTTGAGCTGCTTGAGCTGGTTCCAGTTGCCGCGCAGCGGCTGGTCCCAGGTATCGGCGCTGCCGCTCACGCTTTCGCCGGCACCGAAGGCCTTGGTGTAGTCGGCGAAGGCATCGCCACCGGCACCGCTGTTCGGGTCCGACGCCTGGGTGATGCCCACTTCGCAGCGGTTGTTGCGCACGTTGCCGAAGGCGTAGTTGATGTGGGTCAGGCGCGCGGCCGAACCGCTGCTGTCGATGTTCTTGACCCGGTAGTTGCGGCCGTAGATGCCCCACTGGGTGAAGTAACCGATGACCCGCTTGCCGGTGGTGCCACCGTCGCCGGCCAGGGTGCTGGCGGTCACTGCCGTGCCCTGTGCCGACGCATTGCCGGCGTTGTCGCGGGCACGCACGCGGTAGCTGTAGCTGGTCGACGCAGTCAGGCCGCCATCGACATAGCTGGCGCTGGACGGCGAGCCGACCAGGCTGCCATTGCGGTACACGTCGTAGCCGGCCACGCCGCTGCCACCGGTGTTGTCGGTGGAGGGGCTCCAGCTCAGGGCGATGCTGTTGGCGGTGCGGGTGCCCACGGCCAGGCCACCGGGCACGCTGGGCGCGGTGGTATCGCCACTGGCCGCGTTGACGGTGATGGTGATGGTCGCGGTGCTGGCGGTGGCGTTGTTGTTGTCGGTGGCGACCGCGCGCAGGGTGTGGCTGCCGGCGCTGGCGTTGGCCCAGCTGGCGCTGTACGGCGCGCTGGTGTCGATGCCCAGCGAACTGCCATCGCGGAAGAACTCGACCTTGCTGACGCTGCCGTCCGCATCACTGGCGTTGGCGGTCACGTTGACCGTGCTGCCGGCGCTGAAGGTGGCGCCGTTGGCCGGCGAGGTCAGGCTGACCACCGGCGGCTGGTTGGCCCCGCCGCCGTCGCAGGCGCCGAGGTTGGTGTAGTAGGGCGCCCCGGCCGGATGGTCTGGCGGCGCATTCCAGATGTCCTGGTTCGCCCGGTAGAGGACCCCTCCCTTCTGCAGGGTGTCGCCACTGCGGTAGATCTTGGCCTGGTCCCATTCGGCCACGCCAGCACAGCTGGCGGCCTGGGCCAGGCCGGGCAGGGCGACCGCCCCGGCCAGGGCCAGCAACCAGGCCAGACGGCGCGGGCGACAGCGATGAAGGGAAGGGTGGGCACTGCGTACATCGGCACTCTGCACAAGCGGGTCGTACATGGTGTGTCTCCGATCGATGGTTGGCGCGCGGGCCAAGACGGCGCCGCACGTAACGCAGGGTCCGGACGTCGCCCGGGAAGGCGACGGAGGGGGCGGACGGAGGTACCTGGTGGGCCGGGGAGAGAGTCCGGCGCCAGGTGGGGACAACGTTGTCATCAATTGCGTGGTCAATCCGTGAGCGAGTGCATGGTTCGGGGATTTGGCGGAGAGTGGCGCTGGCGCGCGGTCGGCAGCCATCGGCGGAGCCCCTCGTGGCTGGGGCTTGCCGCGAACAGCGGATTTCTGGGGGATGGCCGGGCGGGTGGGCTCAGGCGGGGACGCCGTGAACCCGTCCATGGGGGCTTGGCCGCGGCATCCATGCCGCGGACACCCCGCCTGACCCCACCCGCCCGGCCACGGACAGGTTCCTGTGCGGTCAGCCACGGAAGACAGAACAGAAAATCAAAAGCAGAAGCCGGTCGCTGCGCTCTTCAATGCCTGATTTCTGATGTTCCCTGGTTGCCGGCCAGCGGCCGGCATTACCGCAGAGCATCCACGCATGGCGTGGATCTACCGCAGATCGCGGAAATCTGTCGAAGGCGGGGTGGGTCCGGTTGCGGGGGCGTGAGCCGCATGGATGCGGCGACCGAGCCTCCATGGACGGATTCACGGCGTCCCCCGCAACCGGACCCACCCTGCCATCCCACGGAATGCCAGCTTCGGCTGTTGCTCTTGAGGTTGCCGGCCAGCGGCCGGCACTACCGCTTCGGCGGGTGCCGGGCGCCGCCCGGCCGAAGCCTACCCCCCGCTTCCGGTACAATGTCGGGCCCGTTTCCCAACTACGGTTCCCCGGACATGATGGTCCTCGAGGGCGCGCCCGCCCTGTCGCCGTTCCGCCGCGAACGTCTTGAATCCCGCCTGCAGTCCATCGCTCCCTCCCTGCGCATCAGCGGTGCCTGGCACGTCTACTTCGTGCAGGCCGAGGGCACTGCCGCCCCCGACGTCGATACCCTGTGCCGCATCCTGGAAGCCCGCCCGCAGTCCGAGGCGGTCGCTGACGGTGCGGTCAGCCGCATCGTGGTGCCGCGCCTGGGCACGCTGTCGCCGTGGTCGAGCAAGGCCAGCGAGCTGGTCCGCGGTGCCGGCCAGCCGGTGAGCCGGGTCGAGCGTGGCCTGCGCATCGACGTGCAGGGCTGGCCGACAGACGCTGCCGCCCAGCAGGCGCTGGTCAAGGTGCTGCACGACCCGATGACGCAGTCGGTGCTGGAGCGCGTCGATCAGGGCCACTCCCTGTTCTCGACCCCGGCCCGTGGCGAACTGGAGCGCGTGCCGGTGGACCAGCTGGAGGCCGCCAACCAGCGCCTCGGCCTGGCCATGGCGCAGGACGAGATCGACTACCTGCGCGAGCGCTTCACCGCGCTGGGCCGGTCGCCGTCGGACGTGGAACTGATGATGTTCGCGCAGGCCAATTCCGAGCACTGCCGGCACAAGATCTTCAACGCCAGCTGGACCATCGACGGCCAGGAGCAGGACCGCTCGCTGTTCCGGATGATCAAGAACACCCACCAGCAGACCCCGCAGCACACGCTCAGCGCGTACAGCGACAACGCGGCGGTGATCGAAGGCCATCCGGCCTCGCGCTATCGCCCGGACCCGGCCAGCGGCGAGTACCGCCGCGAACCGCAGGTGCCCAGCGCGTTCCAGATCAAGGTGGAAACGCACAATCACCCGACCGCGATCGCGCCGTTCCCGGGCGCGTCGACCGGCGCTGGTGGTGAAATCCGCGACGAAGGTGCGACCGGTCGTGGCGGCAAGCCGAAGGCCGGCCTGAGCGGATTCTCGGTCTCGCACCTGCGCATTCCCGAGCTGCCGCAGCCGTGGGAAGCGCCGCGTGCGCTGAACCCGCGCATGGCCCCGGCGCTGGAGATCATGACCGACGGCCCGCTCGGCGGCGCCGCGTTCAACAACGAATTCGGCCGCCCGGCGCTGCTCGGCTACTTCCGCAGTTTCGAACTGCCGGAAGGCGCCGACCTGGTGCGCGCCTACGACAAGCCGATCATGCTGGCCGGTGGCCTCGGCGCCATCGATCGCGTGCAGGTCGACAAGATCCTGCTGCAGGACGGCGATGCCGTGATCGTGCTCGGCGGCCCGGCGATGCTGATCGGCCTCGGCGGCGGTGCCGCCAGTTCGGTCGCTTCCGGTGAGAGCGCCGAGGACCTGGACTTCGCCAGCGTGCAGCGCGACAACCCGGAAATGGAGCGTCGCTGCCAGGAGGTCATCGATCGCTGCGTGGCGATGGGCGCTGACAATCCGATCAAGTTCTTCCATGACGTCGGTGCCGGTGGCCTGTCCAACGCCATTCCCGAACTGCTGCACGATTCCGGCGTGGGCGGCATCATCGACCTGGGCAAGGTGCCCACCGACGATCCGTCGCTGTCGCCGATGCAGCTGTGGTGCAACGAGTCGCAGGAGCGCTACGTGCTCGGCGTGGCGCAGGAGCGTCTGGCTGAATTCGCCGCGCTGTGCGCGCGCGAGCGCTGCCCGTTCGCTGCGGTCGGTGTCGCCACCGCAGCCGAACACCTGGTGGTGGCCTATGGTGCCGTGCCGGGCAACATCCCGGCCGATGCGCCCATCGATTTGCCGATGGACGTGCTGTTCGGCAAGCCGCCGAAGATGCACCGCGATACCGCGCACCCGCCGGCACCGCGCTGGCCGGCATTGAAGACCGGTGGCCTGGATCTGCAGGAAGCCGGGCTGCGCGTGCTCGCACACCCGACCGTGGCCTCCAAGAACTTCCTGGTCACCATCGGCGACCGCAGCGTGGGCGGCCTGACCGCGCGCGAGCAGATGGTCGGCCCGTGGCAGCTGCCGGTGGCCGACGTGGCGATCACCCTGGCCGATTTCGACGGCGTGGCCGGCGAGGCGATGGCACTGGGCGAACGCACGCCGCTGGCGCTGCTGGACGCGGCTGCCTCGGCCCGCATGGCCGTTGGCGAAGCACTGACCAACCTGTGCGCGGCCCCGGTCGATGCGCTGGATGAAGTCAAGTTGTCGGCGAACTGGATGGCCGCTGCCGGCCACCCGGGCGAAGACGCGCTGCTGTACGACGCGGTGAAGGCGGTGGGCATGGAACTGTGCCCGCAGCTGGACATCAGCATCCCGGTGGGCAAGGACTCGCTGTCGATGCAGGCGCAGTGGCACGACCAGGGGCAGGCGCACAAGAGCGTGTCGCCGGTGTCGCTGGTCATCACCGCGTTCGCGCCGGTGGCCGATGCGCGCCAGCAGTTGACCCCGCTGCTGGACCGCGATATCGACAGCGAGCTGTGGCTGATCGGCCTCGGTGCCGGCAAGCAGCGCCTGGGCGGTTCGATCCTGGCCCAGGTGCATGCCGACCACGGCGACCTGCCGGCCTTCGCCGGTGCCGCCCCGGACCTGGACGACCCGCAGCGCCTGCGTGGCTTCTTCGAGCTGATCCGCGATGCACGCCAGGCCGGCCTGCTGCGCGCGTACCACGACCGCAGCGACGGTGGTGCGTTCGCCGCGCTGTGCGAAATGGCCTTCACCTCGCGCCTGGGCCTGGACATCACCCTCGATGCCTGGGGCGATGACCCGTTCCGCAGCCTGTTCAATGAAGAGCTGGGCGCCGTTGTGCAGATCGCCCGCGAAGACCGCGCCGCGTTCGCCGACCTGGTCGAGCGCCATGCGCTGACCGAGTGCGCACAGCGCATCGCCAAGCCGACCACTGCGCCGGTGGTGCGGGTGTCGCTGGGCGGTGAGTCGCTGGCCGAATGGCGCTGGGAAGCGCTGTTCGATGCCTGGTGGTCGGTCACCCACGCCATGCAGAAGCGCCGCGACAATCCGGCCAACGCCGATGCCGAGCGCGAGATCGCCCGCGCCTTTACCGCGCCGGGCCTGAAGCCGAAGTTGAGCTTCGATCCCAATGAGGATGTTGCCGCACCGTTCGTGCAGACCGGGGCGCGTCCGCGCGTTGCGATCCTGCGCGAACAGGGCGTCAACGGCCAGATCGAAATGGCCAACGCCTTCGAACGTGCCGGCTTCCGCGCGTTCGACGTGCACATGAGCGACCTCATCGAAGGCCGCGTGGCGCTGCAGGACTTCACCGGCCTGGTTGCCTGCGGCGGCTTCAGCTACGGCGACGTGCTCGGTGCCGGCCGCGGCTGGGCGACCTCGATCCTCGAGCGTACCGCGCTGCGCGATGCCTTCGCCGCGTTCTTCGCGCGCGAGGACAGCTTCGCCCTGGGCGTGTGCAACGGCTGCCAGATGATGAGCCAGCTGAAGGACATCATCCCCGGTGCCGAACACTGGCCGCAGTTCCGCCGCAACGCCAGCGAGCAGTTCGAAGCCCGCACCGCGCTGCTGGAAGTGGTGGAGTCGCCGTCGATCCTGCTGCGTGGCATGGCCGGGTCGCGCCTGCCGGTGGCGGTGGCACATGGCGAAGGCCAGGCGGTGTTCGACAACGCCGTCGACCAGGCCACAGCCCGTGTCGCACTGCGCTACATCGATGGCAACGGCAACGTCGCCAGCCAGTACCCGCTGAACCCGAATGGCTCGCCCGACGGCATCACCGGCCTGACCAGCACCGACGGCCGGGTGACCATCATGATGCCGCACCCGGAGCGCACCCCGCGCGCGCTCAACCTGAGCTGGGCCCCGTCCGAGTGGCAGGGCGATTCACCGTGGATGCGCATGTTCCGCAACGCACGGGTGTGGTGCGGTTGATCGCACGCGCATTGCGCAGCTGACGATGCCATCGCGTATGGAGAACCCGCCGGGAAACCGGCGGGTTTTTCTTTGTCCATACGGAAACTCCTGAACTGGCCATCAGTTACATGCGTTTTCATAAGTGAGGATTTCCTCACGTGCGCCTAACAAAATGCGTACATAAACAAGTGAAACAGTGAACTGCTTCACGGCAATGGGTTTTGCTGCGTCAAACTCTTGACGATCCGCAAAGATGCCGTTAACACTTGACCCCCGTTTCAAATCTGTTCATCCCGCAGTAACCGCACGGCGCATGCGCTCGGTTTTCTGTCCCTGCGCGCCGTTCGGCAATACCCGCAGTAAATCACGCGAATAAACGCCCCCAGGGGACGTTGGGCCACGAAGGCTCGGCGGTGGCGTTGCTTTGCCCAAAACCAGTCCAATCAGGAGCCGTACCGATGAATCGGATTTATCGCAAGGTCTGGAACAAAGCATTGGGTCAGTTGGTGGTGGCCTCGGAACTGGCCTCTTCCAGCTCATCAGGCGGGGTCGTCGACCAGCGCCGCGGTGCGACCGATGCCGCGCCGGCACGACTGGCTGCAGCGCTGGCCTTGGCAATGGGACTGGGCATGACCGGCATCGCTGCGGCGCAGTCGGTCGAGATTGGGGGCAGCGCGAACTGCGTGGTGCTCAACAGCAAGGTGCTGGACAAGTGCGCGGTCGATGGCAGCGCCAGCGCCAAGGGCAGCAACGCGGTGGCGATTGGTGCGGGTACCAGCGCCACCGGCGCCAACAGCGTGGCGCTGGGCGCCGGCTCCAAGGCAACGCGCGCCAACACCGTTTCTGTCGGTGATGCAGGCAAGGAACGGCAGGTGACCAACGTCGCCGCCGGTACCGCCGCCACCGATGCGGTGAACAAGGCACAGCTGGACGCACAGGCGCGCGCCACGCAGGCCGCGCTTGCGCAGGCGGCGGCCGAGGGCAGCCGCTATTTCAAGGCCGATGGCGCTGGTGATGACAGCGACGCGGCAAAGATCGAAGGCCAGGGCGCCATCGCGGTCGGTAGTGGCAGCCAGTCGCTGGCCAACGCCACCACCGCGGTCGGCACCCAGGCGATTGCCGCAGGACTTGGTGCCAGTGCTTTCGGCCAGAACGCGCTCGCCTTGGGTGATGCCAGCGTAGTGGTCGGGCAGAGTGCGGCCGCCTTCGGCCTTGGCGATACGGCGGTAGGCGCAAGTGCCGTGGCCGCCAGCGAGAACGGCGCAGCCACCGCGTTGGGTGCACTGTCCGAAGCCAGCGCCGATGGCGCTACCGCGGTCGGCGCGGGCGCCGTGGCGATGGGCCCCGGCAGCACCTCGCTGGGCCGCGGTGCGACCGCCGCCAACGAAGCGTCGATTGCCGTCGGTGCGTTCAGCACGGCGGTGGGCGAATACAGCACCGCGCTGGGTTCCAATTCGGCGGCCGTGGCTACCGGCAGCGTGGCGCTGGGCGCCGGCTCGCTGGCCGACCGCGTCGATACCGTGTCGGTGGGTGCGGTCGACTACGGCTTGACCCGGCAGATCACCAGCGTTGCCGCCGGTACCGAAGATACCGATGCGGTCAACGTCGCTCAGTTGAAGGACGTGGCAGCGGTAGCCGATACCACCGCCAAGCGATTCCAGGCCACCGGCAGCAGCAACAGCGATGCCGGTGCGTTGGCCGAGGGAGATGACGCGCTCGCCGCTGGCGAAGCCGCCAATGCGATCGGCAACGGTACGACCGCCGTCGGTGCAGGTGCGACCGCCGTCGCGCAGAACGCCACCGCCGTCGGCAACAACGCGCTTGCATCTGGCCAGAACAGCGCGGCCTTCGGCAACAACGCGCAGGCAGTCGGCCCGGGCAGCGTCGCCGTCGGCGGTGCTGCGGTGGATGCCGATGGCAATCCGCTGATCACCAGTGGTGGCGTGCCGGTAGAGACCGGCGCCACCAGTGCCGGGGTCGGTGGTACCGCCGTCGGCGCCAGCGCCGATGCCGGTGGTTTCGCAGCGTCGGCGTATGGTGTGGGAGCCTACGCGGCAGGCGCACAGTCGTCGGCGTTCGGTGCTGTCTCCAATGCCATCGGCGACTACTCCACGGCCGTCGGTACGCAGAGCAACGCTACCGGCACCAGCAGCGTGGCCATCGGTGGCCCGGCCGATCTGATCCCGGGCCTGGGCTTCTTCGTGCAGACCCAGGCCAGTGGCGAAGCGGCCACGGCCGTCGGTGCCGGTGCCATCGCCAGCGGCGACCAGGCCGTGGCCAATGGCAGCCTGACCGAGGCCTCCGGTGCCGAGTCGGTCGCAGTGGGCTACTTCGCCTATGCACCGGGCGAGAACGCCAGCGCGCTGGGCGCGCAGACCTGGGCCAGTGGCACGCAGAGCACCGCCGTCGGCTACTACGCCACTGCGCGTGGTGCCAACAGCGTTGCACTGGGCGCCAATTCCGAAGCGGTGCGCGCCAACAGCGTGGCCGTGGGCAGTGCCGGCAACGAGCGGCAGATCACCAGCGTGGCGGCCGGCAGCGAAGCCACCGATGCAGTGAACAAGGCCCAGCTGGACGCCGTGGCCAGCACCGCCGACACCACCGCGCGCTTCTTCCAGGCGCAGCCGGAAAGCGGCAGCGATGCCGGTGCGTACGCAGAAGGCGAGGGTGCGGTAGCGGCGGGTTCGGCCAGCAACGCCATCGGTGCCGGCGCGCTGGCACAGGGCGCAGGCGCTGCGGCCATCGGCGCCGACAGCGTGGCGCTGGGTCGCAATACCTTCGCCGACGGTGACGGTGCGGTAGCCGTGGGTGGCCTCGGCCAGGCCTACGACGAATACAACCAGCCGCTGCTGGATGAGCAGGGCAACCCAGTGCAGATCGGCACCACCGCTTCGGCCGGTTCCACCGCCGTCGGCAATGCCGCGCAGGCGACCGGTGCCAGCAGCAGCGCCTTCGGCAATGCGGCACAGGCCACCGGCGACAACAGTTTCGCGGCAGGCGGCAAGTCGCGCGCTACCGGCAGCTATGCCGTCGCCGTCGGCGACAGCGCCTTCGCCAAGGCCGATGACAGCACCGCCGTGGGTGGCTACAGCACTGCCAGCGAGGAAGGCGCCACCGCCTTCGGTGCCGGCGCGTGGGCCACCGGCCGCAATGCCTCCGCGTTTGGTCCGGCGGCATGGGCCAGCGCCAACGGTGCCACCTCCATCGGCTACAACAGCTGGGCCAACGGCACCAGTTCCACCGCCGTCGGCCGTGGCGCCTTCAGCTACGGCGACAACAGTGTTGCGCTGGGCTTCCAGGCGCTGGGCAACAGCATCAACAGCATCGCCATCGGCACCAACACGGTGGCCGGCGGTGAAAGTGCGATCGCCCTGGGCGCGGGCAGCACGGCCAGCGGAAACAACGCGGTTGCGCTGGGTGCCGGTTCGGTGGCCAGCCGCGACCGCAGCGTGTCGGTGGGCAGCGCGGGCAATGAGCGGCAGATCACCAGTGTGGCGGCCGGTACCCAGGCCACCGATGCGGTGAACAAGTCGCAGCTCGACGCGGTTGCAGCCAGTGCCGCGACCACCGGCAAGTACTTCCAGGCCAGCGGCAGTGCCGACAGCGACGCCGGTGCCTACGTGGAAGGTGACAACGCGCTGGCCGCGGGTGAATCGGCCAATGCCATCGGCAACGGCGCAACCGCCCTCGGCAGTGGCGCCAATGCACTGGCCGGCAACGCACAGGCCATCGGCTTCAATGCCCTGGCCAGCGCGGCCAATGCCAGCGCCATCGGTGCCAACGCACAGGCGACCGGCGAATACGCCACTGCTCATGGTGCCGAGAGCGAAGCCAGCGGCGAGCAGAGTGCGGCCTTCGGCGCGGCCTCGGTGGCCAGCGGCGCTGGCAGCACCGCCAGCGGCGTGCTGTCCGAAGCCAGCGGCGAAGAAGCCGTGGCGGTAGGCTACTTCAGCAACGCCAGCGGTGAGGCCGCCACTGCGGTCGGCAGTGAAAGCGTGGCCAGTGGCACCGCTTCGGCAGCATTCGGCATCGGTGCCGAAGCGACCGGTGGCTACAGCACCGCCATCGGCGGTTACGCCAACGCCTCGGCATTCAACGCCACTGCCTTCGGCAACTTTGCCAACGCGTCCGGTTCCAACAGCGTCGCGCTTGGTGGCGATTCGGAAGCGTCCGGTGCCTACAGCACCGCCACCGGCCAGGGCAGCCTGGCTACCGGCACCAATGCCGTGGCCGTCGGTGGATCGTTGTTCGGCCTGCTGGCGACCGAAGCATCCGGCGACTATTCCACCGCGGTCGGTGGCGGCGCCTATGCGCCGGGCATCAACAGCACCGCGCTGGGCAATGCGGCTGAATCGCGCGGTGCCAACAGCGTGGCGCTGGGTGCCGATTCGATTGCCGAGCGCGACAACACCGTGTCGGTCGGTGGCGGCGGCAACACCCGCCAGATCACCAACGTGGCCGCCGGTACCCAGGGTACCGATGCGGTGAACAAGGACCAGCTGGACGCGGTGGCCGCCGAAGGCGCAAAGACCAGCAAGTACTTCCAGGCCAGCGGCAGCGCCGACAGCGATGCCGGTGCCTACGTGGAAGGTGACAGCGCGCTGGCCGCCGGTGAGGCCGCCAATGCGATCGGCACCGGCGCCACCGCACTCGGCAGTGGTGCAACAGCGGTAGCGGCAAACGCTACGGCGGTAGGCTTCAACAGCCTGGCCAGCGGCGGCAGTGCGGCTGCGGTGGGCAACAACGCACAGGCGACGGGCGAAGACAGTGCGGCGCTCGGCAGCGGCGCGGTGGCCAGCGAAACCAGCACCACCGCAACCGGTGCAGGCGCGCAGGCGACGGCGGTGTACAGCACGGCCAACGGTGCCGAGGCGGTCGCCAGCGGTGCGCAGTCGCTGGCCAGTGGCTTCCGTTCGGCAGCCTCTGCAGACGGCACCACCGCAGTCGGCGGCTACAGCGAAGCCAGCGGTCGCCTCGGCTCGGCGCTGGGCTATGGCACCGTGGCCAGTGGTGCCAACAGCACCGCTGCCGGCGTGTTCGCTGCGGCGTCGGGCGCCAGCTCGGTGGCGATGGGTGATTCCAGCGAAGCCAGCGGCGATGAGAGCGTGGCCATTGGTGGCAGCACCTTCTTCGGCCTGGTGCCATCACGTGCCAGTGGCTACGGCGCAGCGGCGTTCGGTGCCGGTGCCTGGGCCACCGAGGACTACGCCACTGCAATCGGCTGGAATTCGTGGGCCGATGGCGCCGAGTCGACGGCACTGGGCGCCAGCGCTACCGCCAACGGTGCCAACAGCGTCGCCCTGGGCGCAGGCTCCAAGGCCGACCGTGACAACACGGTGGCCGTCGGCAGTGCCGGCAGCGAACGCCAGGTGACCCACGTGGCGGCTGGCACCGAAGGCACCGATGCGGTCAACAAGAACCAGCTCGATGCTGTCGCCGCAACGGCGGACAACACCAGCAAGTACTTCCAGGCCAGCGGCAGCGCCGACAGTGATGCCGGTGCCTATGTGGAAGGCGACAACGCACTGGCTGCCGGTGAAGCGGCCAATGCGATCGGCAATGGCGCCACCGCGCTCGGCAGTGGTGCCACGGCCGTGGCCGCCAACGCGACCGCCGTGGGCATCAACTCGCTGGCCACGGGCAGCAATGCGGCTGCGGTAGGCAGCAACGCGCAGGCCACCGGTGAAGACAGTGCCGCACTCGGCAACGGCGCGGTAGCCAGTGGCATCAGCGCCACCGCTACCGGCACCGCTGCACAGGCCAGCGGCGTCTACAGCACCGCCAACGGTGCGGAGGCCGTCGCCAGCGGTGCGCAGTCGCTGGCCAGCGGTTTCCGCAGTGCCGCTTCGGCCGATGGCACCACCGCCATCGGTGGCTACAGCGAAGCCAGCGGCCGCCTCGGCACCGCACTGGGCTACGGCTCGGCGGCGACCGGTGCCAACACCACGGCTGTCGGCTTCGGAGCGGCGGCAGCAGGCAGCGGCGCCGTCGCCGTCGGTCAGTCCAGCGAAGCCAGTGGCGCAGAGAGTGTCGCCATCGGCGGCAGCACCTTCTTCGGCCTGATCCCGTCGCGTGCCAGCGGTACCGGTGCGGCGGCCTTCGGTGCCGGTGCCTGGGCGACCGATGACTACGCCACCGCGATCGGCTGGAATGCATGGGCCGATGCGGCTGACAGCACCGCCCTGGGTGCCAGCGCGACCGCCAACGGTGTCAACAGTGTCGCCCTTGGCGCGGGCTCGAAGGCCGACCGTGACAACACGGTGGCCGTCGGCAGCGCGGGCGGTGAACGCCAGGTCACCCATGTTGCCGCCGGCACCGAGGCCACCGATGCAGTGAACAAGGGCCAGCTGGATGCCGTGGCCAGTGTCGCCGACAAGACCAGCAAGCACTTCCAGGCCAGCGGCAGTGCCGACAGCGACGCCGGTGCCTACGTCGAAGGTGACAATGCGCTGGCGGCCGGTGAAGCGGCCAATGCGATCGGCAATGGCGCCAGTGCGCTCGGCAGTGGTGCCACCGCGGTCGCGGCCAACGCCACCGCCGTCGGCTTCAATGCGCTGGCCAGTGGTGAAGACGGTGTGGCGATCGGCAGCAGCGCCAGCAGCACGGCCGGTGGCGCGATTTCCATCGGCGTGGAAAGCAGCAGCGCAGGCCCGGCCAGTGTGGCCCTCGGTGCGCAGTCCCAGGCGCAGGGCATCGGTGCGGTCGCCGTCGGCGGCATCGCCCAGGCCAACGGGCTGGCCGCAACGGCCGTCGGTTATGGCGCAACCGCTGATGGTCGCGAAGCCACCGCCGTCGGCAACTTCTCGTCGGCCAACGGCTGGCAGTCCACCGCCTACGGCGCCGGTGCCACGGCCGCCTTCTTCGGCACCGCGCTGGGCAGTGGCGCGCAGGCCGCCGAAGTGTCCACAGCCGTGGGCCAGGGCACCGTCGCGCAGATCGCCGGTGCTGGTTTCGGCGTGCAGGCGCGCGCCGGCCAGTTCGGTACCGCACTGGGCAACAATGCCACCACCGGGCTCAATGGCGTGGCGGTCGGCTTCAACGCGCTGGCCGGACAGGACGCCAACAGCGTTGGCACGGGCCAGCACACCACCGCGATCGGCAGCGAGGCATGGGCCACCGAGGACGGTGCCACCGTGGTCGGCTACAACAGCTATGCGCAGGCCACCAATGCCACCGTGCTGGGCAGCAATACCTGGACCACCAAGGACGCCGACAACAGCGTGGCGCTCGGTGCAGGTTCGCTGGCCGACCGTGCCAATGCGGTATCGGTGGGTGCGGCGCAGGAGTGGGTCGATGCTGCCGGGGTCAGCCACAGCGCGATCAACCGCCAGGTGACCAACGTGGCCGCCGGTACCCAGGCCAACGATGCGGTGAACAAGGGCCAGCTGGATGCGGTGGCCTCCACCGCCGACGCCACCAGCAGGCACTTCCGTGCCAACGGCAGCGGCACCGCCACTGCCAGCGGTACCAACGCAGTGGCGGTGGGCTCCAGTGCCACTGCCAGTGGCAACCGCAGCAATGCACTGGGCAGCAACGCCAGCGCCGTCGGCAACGCATCACTGGCCGTAGGCGCCAATGCCGCCGTCACCGGCAGCAACTCAGTGGCACTCGGTGCCGGCGCGCGTGCGGTGGATGCAAACGTGGTGTCGGTCGGCGGCGGCAACGGCACGGATGGTCCTGCTACACGCCGCATCGTCAACGTTGCCGATGGCCGTATCGCCGCCGGCAGCAGCGACGCCGTGACCGGTTCACAGCTCAACGTCACCAACCAGCGCGTGGGTGCGGTGGAAACCCGGGTCGGTGATTTCGACTCGCGCATCGCCACCGTTGAAACCAGCGCGGCCAGCTCGGTCGGCTACGACGATGCCAGCCGTGACCGCCTGACCCTGGCCGGTATCCAGGGCACCACCATCGACAACGTCGGCGCCGGCAGCATCGCCTCCGGCAGCCGCCAGGCGATCAACGGTGGGCAGCTGTTCCAGTCGCTCAGCGATGCCGCCAGCTTCCTCGGCGGCGGTGCCAGCGTCGGCATGCAGGGCGTGTTCGTCGCGCCGAACTATGTGATCCAGGGGTCCACCTACAGCAACGTCGGCGACGCGCTGGGCGCACTGGACCGCAAGGTCAGCGAGATCGATCGTCGCACCGCCAGCGGCACGCGTTCCGGCGCGGCCAGCCTGCGTTCGATGGCCGCTCCGCTGGACGCAGACGCGTCCAACGTGGCCACGGCGTCGGCTGCCACCGACGCGAGCCTGGCGGATGGCGGATCGGCGACGGCCCGTGTGCAGGGCACGCCGACCGCTGCCAGCGCAGGCAGTGCTCAGCCAGCACTGGTCGCAGGCGGTGGCGTCAACGCCGTCGCGATGGGCGATGGCGCAGTCGCCAGCGGTGCATCGTCCACCGCTGTCGGCCAGGGCGCGAGTGCAACGGCGGCCAATGCGGTGGCGCTGGGCCAGGGCTCGGTTGCCGATCGCGCCAACACCGTCTCGGTCGGCAGTGAGGGCAACGAACGCCAGGTCACCAACGTGGCGGCCGGTACCACCGCAACCGATGCGGTCAACAAGGGCCAGCTGGATCGTGGCATCACCACCGCCAACAGCTACACCGACAGCCGCGTGCAGGCAGTCACCGACAGCTTCGATGTGTTCAAGGGCGAAGTTGATGGACGCCTGCGCCACATGGATCGCCGCATCGACCGCCAGGGCGCGATGAGCGCAGCAATGCTCAACATGGCCACCAGTGCCGCCGGCATCCGCACCCAGAACCGGGTCGGCGTCGGCATCGGTTTCCAGGGAGGCGAGTCGGCCATGTCGCTGGGCTACCAGCGTGCGATCAGCGATCGCGCCACGGTCACCGTCGGTGGTGCCTTCAGCAGTGATGACAGCTCGGTCGGCGTGGGTGCCGGCTTCGGCTGGTAAGTG
The DNA here is from genome assembly GCF_040548715.1 of Stenotrophomonas sp. 2694. Taxonomy (NCBI): domain Bacteria; kingdom Pseudomonadati; phylum Pseudomonadota; class Gammaproteobacteria; order Lysobacterales; family Lysobacteraceae; genus Stenotrophomonas; species Stenotrophomonas sp. 2694. The sequence continues at coordinate 142,978 of NZ_JBEPSG010000006.1, read as the reverse complement.
CGCAACAACGTGCCGGTGGGCAACCCATCGGCACGTCGAGCAGTGAGCGCCAAAGGGGCGTGGCATGGCAACCCTGGTGGGCCAGCCAGGGCAGTCGCAGGGAGTGATGGCCGTAGTGAGCTCCGTCCGTGCAACGGGCGGAGAAGGAAAGCTCAACCATGACCTTGAAGAGGATTTCGAACGTGACCAAGAAGCAGACCCTTCGCATCAATGTGCTGGCTGCCGCCGTGTTGTCGCTGACTGTCGGCGTCGGTGCGGCGCATGCGGCCAAGCCGGGCGTGGCCAAGGAACCGGCGCGCGTGGCCAGCACTGCCCAGCAGAGCGTGGACGGCATCATCGTGAAGTACCGCAACGGCACCGCGGCCGCCAGCGATCGTTCGACCAAGCTCTCGGTCGTGCAGTCGGCACTGTCGCGTGCCATCGTCAGCAGCGGCACCACCAGCCGTGCTGCGGCACTTTCACCGCTGGTGGAGCGCAAGCTCGGTACCGGTGGCGACCTGATCCGCCTGAAGTCCCGGCTGGGCTCGGCCGACATGCAGAAGGTACTGGCTGAACTGAATGCCGATCCGTCGGTGCAGTACGCGGTGGCCAACGTGCGCCTGCAGCGCTCGGACCTGCGTGCCACCAATGCGCAGCCGGCACTGGTGCCCAACGATCCCAACTACGCGCAGTACCAGTGGAACTTCTTCAACGCCACCGGTGGTGTGAATGCACCGGCCGCGTGGGATCTCTCGCAGGGCGAGGGCATCGTGGTCGCCGTGCTCGATACCGGCATCCTGCCGGGCGTGCCGGATTTCGGCAGCAACCTGCTGGAAGGCTACGATTTCATCAGTGACAAGGAATCCTCGCGCCGCCCGAACGATGGCCGCGCACCGGGTGCCACCGACTACGGCGACTGGGTGGAAACGGCCAACGAGTGCTACACCGGTTCCGAACCGGAAGGCAGTTCCTGGCACGGCACGCACGTGGCCGGCACCATTGCCGAGGTGACCAACAACGGCAGTGCCCTGGCAGGCCTGGCCTACAAGGCCAAGGTGTTGCCGGTGCGCGTGCTGGGCAAGTGCGGCGGCACCCTGGCCGACATCAGCGACGCCATCACCTGGGCGTCGGGCGGCACCGTGCCGGGCATTCCGGCCAACACCAATCCGGCGGAAATCATCAACATGAGCCTGGGTGGTGGTGGCGCCTGCGATGCCGCCTACCAGGACGCGATCAACGGCGCCGTGTCGCGCGGCACCCTGGTGGTGGTCGCGGCCGGCAATGAAACCGACAACGCATCCAAGTACCGTCCGGCCAGCTGCAACAACGTGGTGGCGGTGGGTGCGACCCGTGTCACCGGTGGCATCACCTATTACTCCAACTACGGCACCGCGGTCGACCTGTCGGCCCCGGGCGGTGGCGGCAGTGTCGACGGCAACCCGAACGGCTACATCTGGCAGGTCGGTTCCAGTTCGGAAACCACCCCGGACGCCGGTGAGTGGGTGTTGATGGGCAAGGGCGGTACCTCGATGTCCTCGCCGCACGTTGCCGCGGTGGCTGCCATGGTGCAGAGCGCGCTGATCGCCAAGGGCAAGGAGCCGCTGGCGCCGGCCGCGCTGGAAACCCTGCTCAAGCAGTCGGCGCGCAAGTTCCCGGTGACCATCCCGGCGGCCACCCCGATCGGTACCGGCATCCTCGATGCCAAGGCCGCACTGGATGCTGCGCTGAAGGAGCCGTGCACCGAGAACTGCGAGCCGGAAGGCATTCCGCTGACCAACAAGGTGACCGTGGGCGGGCTGGCCGGTGCGGCCGCCAGCGAAACCGTCTATACCTTCGAAGCGGCCGCCGGCAAGACGCTGAGCGTGCTGACCTACGGCGGCAGCGGCAACGTGTCGGTGTACCTGGCGCAGGGCCGCGTGCCCACCGCGACCGACAACGATGCCAAGTCGACCCGCCCGGGCAATACCGAAACCGTGCGCGTGGCCAAGCCGGTGGCCGGTACCTACTATATCAAGGTGGTGGGTGAGGCCGCTTACAGCGGGGTGAGCATCCTGGCGACCCAGTAATAACCGACTGTCGTAAATGAACAAGCGGGGCCCGTCACCTGTGTGACGGGCCTCGTCTTTCTACGAAAGAAGAACCGGAGAGGGTGGAAACCACGGCTTAACTGCTAAAGTCGGGACGATCGACAGGAGAGTCATGTGAACGCGCTCGCTGCCACTGCCACCGACGACACTGAAGGCCGCATCCTCGATGCGCTGCTGGCACGTGGTCGGCTCAAGGAAGGAGATCTGGCACGTGCGCGGCCGCTGCATGCCGAGTCCGGTGGCAGCCTGCTTGGCCTGCTGGTACGGCTTGGGCTGGTGTCCGAACGTGACCAGGCGCAGGCCAGCGCCGATGTGCTGGGCCTGCCGCTGCTGGAAGGACGGCAGCTGCCTGAATCGCCACCGCAGGCGCTGGCCGAAGGCCTGCCGCTGTCGCTGCGCTTCCTCAAGCAATTCCACGTGTGCCCGCTGGCGCTGGATGAACACGGCGTGCAGCTGTGGTTGGCCGACGCCCACGATCCTTACCCGCAGCAGGCCGTGCAATTGGCACTGGGTGTACCGGTCACGCCGCTGCTGGGCATGCGCGCGGAGATCGATGATCTGGTCGAGCGCTGGTTCGGCCAGGGCCGCAGTGCGATGGGCGCGATCGTGGAAACGGCCGATGGCGAGGGCGGCGCAGTGGACGATATCGAGCACCTGCGCGATCTCGCTTCCGAAGCGCCGGTGATCCGCCTGGTCAACCTGGTGATCCAGCGCGCGGTCGAACTGCGCGCGTCGGACATCCACGTAGAGCCGTTCGAAAACAGGTTGAAGGTGCGTTACCGCGTCGATGGCGTGCTGGTCGAAGGCGAGAGCCCGCCGGCCAACCTGACCGCCGCGGTGATCAGCCGCATCAAGATCATGGCCCGGCTCAACATCGCCGAGCGCCGCCTGCCGCAGGATGGCCGCATCATGCTGCGCGTGCAGGGCAAGGAACTGGACCTGCGTGTCAGCACGGTGCCCACCGCGCACGGCGAAAGCGTGGTGATGCGCCTGCTTGATCGCGAGACGGTGGTGTTCGACTTCCATCGGCTGGGCTTCACCGATGCCTTCCTGCCGCAGTTCCGCAAGGTGCTTGAACAGCCGCACGGCATCCTGCTGGTGACCGGCCCCACCGGGTCGGGCAAGACCACCACGCTGTACACCGCGCTGAGCCAGCTCAACACCGCCGACGTCAAGATCATCACCGTTGAAGATCCGGTCGAGTACCAGATCGAAGGCATCAACCAGATCCAGGCCAAGCCACAGATTGGGCTGGATTTCGCCAATGCGCTGCGCAGCATCGTGCGCCAGGATCCGGACATCATCATGATCGGCGAAATGCGCGACCTGGAAACCGCGCGCATCGCGATCCAGTCAGCGTTGACCGGCCACCTGGTGCTCTCCACGCTGCACACCAACAATGCCGCAGGCGGCATCACCCGCCTGCTCGACATGGGCGTGGAAGATTATCTGCTCACCTCCACCATCAACGGCATCCTGGCCCAGCGCCTGGTGCGCCGGCTGGAGCCGACCCACGCCGAACGCTACGAAGCCTCGCCGGAAGAGATCGAACGCTTCGACCTGCGCCGCCTGCAACCGGATGGAACGATCTACCTGTATCGCCCGAAGCCTTCGGCGCTGGCGCCGACCGGCTACCTGGGGCGCACCACCATCATGGAATTCCTGGTGATGAACGACGCGCTGCGCCGTGCGGTGATGCGTCGCGATGGCATGGGCGAGATCGAGCGCATCGCCCGCGAAGCCGGCATGCGCACCATGTACGAGGACGGCCTGAGCAAGGCCCTGAGCGGGCAGACGACCCTCGAGGAAGTCCTGCGCGTGACCGAGGAAGGCTGATGCGCGTGCAGGGACGACGCTGACATGCCGAACTACCGTTACAAGGCACTGAACCCACACGGTGAAGTGTTCGACGGACAGATGGAAGCGGCCAGCGAGGCCGAGCTGGTCGCGCGCCTGCAGGACCAGGGCCATCTGCCGATGGAAACGCAGCTGGCCGACGGGGGGGCGGTTGGCGGCAGCAGCCTGCGCGGCCTGTTCCGCCAGCGTCCGCTGCAGGGCGCGGCATTGCTGCAGTTCACCCAGCAGCTGGCCACCCTGCTCGGTGCCGGGCAGCCGCTGGACCGCGCGCTGTCGATCCTGCTCAGCCTGCCCGAAGACGAGCGCTCGCGCCGCGCGATCACTGACATCCGCGACGTGGTGCGTGGTGGCGCGCCGCTGTCGACTGCGCTGGAACGCCAGCACGGCCTGTTCTCGCGTCTATACGTGAACATGGTGCGCGCCGGCGAAGCCGGTGGCAGCCTGCACGACACGCTGCAACGCCTGGCCGACTACCTCGAACGCAGCCGTGCGCTGCAGGGCAAGGTGATCAACGCGCTGGTCTACCCGGCGATCCTGCTGGTGGTGGTGGGCGGTGCGCTGCTGTTCCTGCTGGGCTACGTGGTGCCGCAGTTCGCACAGATGTACGAAAGCCTGGACGTGGCGCTGCCATGGTTCACCAACCTGGTGCTGCAGCTGGGCCTGTTCGTGCGCGACTGGTGGGTGCTGCTGCTGGTGGTGCCGGGCGTGCTGCTGCTGTTGTTCGAACGCAAGGTGCGGCAGCCCGCGTTCCGTCTGGCGCTGGATGGCTGGCTGCTGCAGCGCCGGGGCATCGGCCGCCTGCTGGGCGAGCTGGAAACCGCGCGGCTGGCGCGCACCCTGGGCACACTGCTGCGCAACGGCGTGCCGCTGCTGGGGGCGCTGGGCATCGCCCGCAACGTGCTCGGCAACCGCGCCCTTGCCGCAGACCTGGAGACCGCCGCCGACGAGGTCAAGAACGGCACCGGCCTGTCGCTGGCGTTGTCGCGCGGCAAGCGTTTTCCCCGGCTGGCGCTGCAGATGATCCAGGTCGGCGAGGAGTCCGGCGCGCTCGATACCATGCTGCTGAAAGCTGCTGATACCTTCGAACAGGACAGCGCCCGCCGCATCGACCGCCTGCTGGCGGCGATGGTGCCGGCGATCACCCTGGTGCTGGCCTCGGTGGTCGGCGCGGTGATCGTGGCCGTGCTGGTGCCGTTGTACGACCTTACCAACGCCATCGGCTGATGATGGCCTCCTTCGCAACCCCGACATCCCGTACCTGAAAGGACCGACCATGATTGCTTCCCGTCGACCGATCCGCCTTTCCTTCACCGCCGCACGCCACCAGTCGGGCATGAGCCTGCTGGAGATCATCATCGTCATCGTGCTGATCGGCGCGGTGCTGACCCTGGTCGCCAGCCGCGTGCTCGGCGGCGCCGATCGAGGCAAGGCCAACATCGCCAAGGCGCAGGTGCAGACCGTTGCCTCCAAGGTCGACAACTACCAGATCGACACCGGCAAGCTGCCCGCCTCGCTCAACGACCTGGTGACCGCACCGGCCGGCGTCGGTGGCTGGCTGGGCCCGTATGCCAAGCCTGCCGACCTCAACGACCCGTGGGGCCACGCGCTGGAGTACCGCGCACCGGGCGAGGGCCAGGCGTATGAACTGATCAGCCTGGGCAAGGACGGCAAGGCTGGCGGCAGCAGCGTCGACGCTGACATCCGCTACCAGCCGTAAGCACGCATGCTGCTTTTCCTGCCGCGCCGGGTGTCACGCCCGCGCCTGCACGGCAGGCGCGCGGCGGGCCTGTCGCTGCTGGAAATGCTGCTGGTGATCGCGTTGATCGCGGCCATCGGCCTGATCACCGCCGCTGGCATGTCGCGCGGCTTTGCCGGCATGCAGCTGCGCAGTGCCGGCAAGGACATCGCCAACCAGCTGCGCATGGTGCGCGCGCAGGCCATTGCCCGCGGCGAACCGCAGCGCTTCGTGATCGAACCGGCGCAGCATCGTTGGCAGGGCGCCAGCCAGCGCCACGGTGAAGTGCCGGCCAAGCTGAAGGTGCAGTTCGAAGGTGCCGCGCAGTTGGCCACCGCGCCCGGCCAGGGCGTGATCGAATTCCATCCCGACGGCGGCTCCAGTGGCGGCCGCATCCGCCTGCAGCTGGAGAGCGCCGAGTGGCGCATCGATGTCGGCTGGTTGACCGGTGAAGTCCGTTCCGGACCGTGGCGGGCGCAATGAGGTCGCGCGCCCGTGGTTTCACCCTGCTGGAAGTGATCGTTGCCTTCGCCTTGCTCGGGTTGGCGCTGACGCTGTTGCTGGGCAGCCTGTCCGGTGGCGCGCGGCAGGTGCGCGACGCCGAGCTGCGCACGCGCGCGGTGCTGCACGCGCAGTCGTTGCTGGCCGCCGCCGGGGTGGAAGCACCGCTGCAGGCCGGCAGCCAGCAGGGCGAGTGGGAGCAGGGGCGTTATCACTGGCAGCTGCAGGTGCAGCCCTGGGCCGAGCCGCGCAGTGGTGCGCTGCCCGCTGCGCAGTCGCCGGGCGCACCCTGGCTGGCGGAACTGCAGCTGCAGGTGCGTTGGGGCGACAGTGAACGCGAGCAGTTGCGCTGGCGCAGCCTGCGTCTGTTGCCGCCCGCGCTGGAGAATGCGCGATGAGGCGCCGCGCACGCGGCTTCACCCTGGTCGAAGTGATGCTGGCCACGGTGCTGCTGGCAGGCGGCCTGGCGCTGGCGTTCGCCAGCGTGCGCTCGGCGATGGCGATCAGCCAGCGCGGCGAGCAGATTGCCGCGCAGAGCGAACGCATGCGCGCAGTGCAGGCCCTGCTGCGGCGGCAGCTCGCCAGTGCCCTGCGCAGCCCGCTGGAAGTGCCCGATCCCACCCGCGAACCGGTGTTCTTCCAGGGTGACGATCAGGGCATGCAGTTCGTTGCCGACCTGCCGGGCTATCTCGGTCGTGGCGGTCCTTACCTGCATGCGCTGCAGGTGGATGGCGCAGCCGGCCACCGCCGCTTGCTGCTGGGGCTGGTGCTGCTGCAGGAAGGCGAGCGCATCGAAGAGAACCCGCCGCGCCCGCCCGAAGTGCTGGCGGAGGAGTTGAAGGACGTAAGGCTGCGCTACCGCGGTGTCGACGCCAGCAACGGGCAGCTGACCGAATGGTTGCCACGCTGGGAGGACACCCGGCGCCTGCCATTGCTGGTGGAAGTGCAGATCGTGCCGGCCAGGGGCACGCCGTGGCCGCCGCTGGTGGTGTCACTGCGGGCCGGTGGCAGCGGAGGTGCGCGATGAAGCGTCCACGTGGTGCCGCGCTGGTCCTGGTGCTGTGGTTGATCGCGCTGATGACCGCGCTGGTCGGCGCCTTTGCGCTCAGCGCACGGGTCGAACACCTGCAGCAGCGGGTGCTCGGTGACGACGCACGCGGCCAGGAGCGCGCCCGCGCCGGCCTGGAATACGCGTTGCTGCGGCTGCAGCCGGACCCGCAGCGTCCGCCGTGGCAGGCTGATGGCCGCGCCTATCGCTGGCAGTTCGACGACGCCCGCATCGAGATCCGGGTGCTGGACGAGAACGGCAAGATCAACCTCAACCTGGCCGATGCGGCCCTGCTGTCCGCATTCATGCAGGCACTGGGCGAGCCGGCAGAGAGCGCCAGGCAGCTGGCCGGTGCGATCATCGACTGGCGCGACGAAGACAGCCTGCTGCAGCCCGGTGGCGGTGCCGAGGCGCCGGAGTACGCCGCCGCAGGCCTGCCCTATGGCCCGCGCAACAAGCGCTTTGAAACCCTGGGCGAACTGCAGCGGGTGCTGGGGATGCGCGGGTCGCTGTATGCCGCGATGCTGCCGCACCTGACGCTCTACAGCAGGCAGGCGCGCCCGGATCCACGTTTCGCCAGTGGACCGGTGTTGACGGCATTGGGCCTGGATGCGGAACAACTGCTGGCGCAACGCGCCCAGCAGGAGCGTGACGGAGATAACGCTGCGGGTGCATCAGCGCTTGCCAGCGGCAGTGGCACCTATAGTATCGAGTCCCGCGCCACTGACGGCAGCGGACGCCTGTCGGTGCTGCAGGCGGTGGTGCGCAACGGATCGGGCGGGGTGCCCGGCCGGACCTACACAGTGCTTCGCTGGGAGCAGGGAATGGCAGCAAGATGACGGCGTGGCAGGACAGTCTGCGGCAGGTGCAGGGCCAGATCGGCCCCGGTGCCGGCCGTTTCCTGCGCTGGTGGCGGCAGTCGTTGCTGGCCTGGGTGCCGATGCGTTGGCAATGGGCGCTGGGCTGGTCGCAGACCCGCCTGCTGCTGCAGTGCGAGGACGGGCAACTACAGGTCTGGCGTGAAACCGGCGACGGTCTCGAGCCCGTGGCCCGCCTGCCGTGGCCGCTGCAACCGGCGGACCTGGACCGCGTGCTGGAGCCGCGCCTGCGCAGCCTGCCACGGGTGTGGCTGCTGCCGGCCGGGCAGGTCCTGCGGCGGAATCTGCGTCTTCCTGCCGCAGCCGCTGACCGCCTGCGTGCGGTGGTCGGCTACGAGATCGACCGGCAGACACCGTTCGAAGCCAGCCAGGTCAGCTATGACATCCGTGAGCTGGGCAGTGCCGGCGAAGGCCTGCTGCAGGTGGAGCTGGTGGCCTGGCCGCTGCGCCAGCTGGATGACTGGCGCGCGCAGATCGGAGCGTGGGCCGACGTGCTGGCCGGTGTCGATGCGATCGATGCCCAGGGCCGCGCGCTGCAGGTCAACCTGCTGCCGCCCGCGCAGCGTCAGCAGCGACCGGACCCGATGCGGCGCTGGAACCTGCTGCTTGCCATGGCTGCGCTGGTGATGCTGGTGCTGGCGGCGATGCAGTTGCTGGACAACCGTCGTGACGCCGTCGATGCGCTGCGCGCAGACGTCGAGCGCAGCGCCCGCAGTGCGCGCGGCGTGGCCAGCGAACGCAGCCAGCTGCAGGCGCTGCTGGATGGAGCGGCGTTCCTGGAAACACAGCGCAACCAGCGCGCCAGTACCGTCGAAGTCTGGAGCGAGCTGACCCGACGCCTGCCCGATGGCACCTACCTGGAAAAACTGGCGATCGAGAACAACAGCCTGCAGTTGATCGGCCTCAGCAGCGAAGCATCGCAGCTGGTCACGCTGCTGCAGGACGCGCCGCAGTGGCGCAAGGTCAACCTTACCGGCGTGCTGCAGGCTGACGGTGCCGCCAGTGGCCGCGACCGCTTCACCCTGACCGCCGAGCTGCAGCCATTGCCTTCGGCGGCAGCGGCGCCGGCACCCGCCCCGACTGCAACCACGGAGGCGGCCAATGCCGATGCCAAGCGCACGCCGTGACCGCTGGCTGGCACTGGCACTGCTGTTGGCAGTGCTGGGCCTGGCCTACCTGCTGCTGGTGCACCCGTGGTTCACCCAGCCGCTGCGCGCCATCGATGCCGATGCCGCCGCCCTGCGCGAGCGCCAGCAGCGCGTGCAGGCGCAGCTGCAGCAGCAGCCGCAGATCGAACAGCGGCTGCGCGCAACCCGCGACGCCCTGCAGCAGCGCCCGGGGTTCCTGCAGGAAGCCACCGCCGAGGCCGCCGCGGCCGCGCTCGGCGCACGCCTGCAGGATGCGGTGGCGATGGCCAGCCCGGGCAACCGCAGCTGCACCATCAGCAACCGCACGCCGTTGAGCGACAACCGTCGCGATGCTGCGTTCGTGCGCGTGGCCATGCAGGTGCGCCTGCGCTGTGGCGTGGCCGAACTGGCCACCGTGCTGCACAGCCTGGAGACCGGCAGCCCGCGCCTGTTCGTGGACAACCTCAACCTGATCGCACAGCGCTTCCAGCAATCGCCCAACGAATCCGGGCTCGGCCTGGATGTGTCCTTCGAGCTGGCCGGCTATCTGTTGCCGGCGGCTGCTGCCGATCCCTCGACAGCACCCGTGGCCACGCCGCCTGCAGCAGCGCCGGTGGCGTCGCCGCCGGCACCTGTGCCGTCACCGGCGGAGCAGCCTGCCACCGATGCGCAGGAGGTGGCCGATGAAGCTTGAGCAGATCAGCCTGCGCACCGGGCTGTTGCTGGCGCTGGCCGGATGGGCCGCAGCGCTCTGGCTGGCCACCGGCTTCGGTCTTGGCAGCCAGCTGCCCACGGTCAGTGCGGAGGGCGACGCGCAGGCCGCGCTGCCGGCGCTGCCCGTGCTGGCGCCCGAACGCATGGCCGGTGCAGACAGCTACAGCGTGATCAGCGAACGGCCCCTGTTCGCAGAAGACCGCAAGCCGCGCCCGTACCTGCTGGGGGGCAGTGAAGCCGCCGCCAGTCCGGCACTGCGCCTGACCGGCGTACTGATGACCGGCGACTTCAGCATGGCCACCTTCACCACCGAGCAGGGCCGGTCGCTGCGCCTGCGCCTCAACGGCGATGCAGTCGATGGCTGGCAGCTGGTGGCATTGGAACCGCGCCAGGCCACGGTGATCGGCTCCAGTGGCAGCCAGGTGCTGGAACTGGCCGTGTTCAATGGCCAGGGCGGTGAAGCGCCGACCGCGCTGCGCGGAGCCACTGGCACACCGCCTGTGCCTGGCGCGGTGGTTCCGCCGCCGCCACCGCAGCCAACGCCCAGCCAGACGCTGCCCACCCCCCGTGCCGCCGATGGCAACGTGGCTCCCGCCTCGCCTGCACCGGCCGCGGCCGCCGCACCCCCTGCAAACACCAACGGTCCCAGCGAAGCGCAGATGCAGGCCATCCGCGAACGCATCCAGGCCCGCCGCCGTCAGCTGCAGCAACAGCAGCAACAACCGTCGCCGCCCCCGGGCGATGGCACCAACCGATAGAGTGAATGCATGAATCTGCGTTTTCTTCCCTGGTCCTTCGCCCTGACGCTGCTGGTCGGCTGCAGCACCGTGTCGGCCCCGCATGTGCAACGCAACGGCAACCTGCAGCCCTCGGCCAGTGCCGGCCAGGCTGCCGTCGATGCGCAGACCGAAGCGGCCGATCAAGCCAAGGGGGCGCCGCAGGCGGTGATCCGCCGTGGCACCGGCACCATGATCAACCGCGAAGCCGCGCGCAAGCCGTCGCCCGCGCTGCATGCGGCCAGCTCCGGTGAGGCGACCTTCAACTTTGAAGGCGAGTCGGTGCACGCGGTGGTCAAGGCCATCCTCGGGGACATGCTCGGCCAGAACTACGTGATCGCCCCGGGGGTGCAGGGCACGGTGACGCTGGCCACGCCCAAGCCGGTATCGCCGGCACAGGCACTGAACCTGCTGGAGATGGTGCTGGGCTGGAACAACGCCCGCATGGTCTACAGCGGTGGCCGCTACAACATTGTCGCCGCCGACCAGGCACTGGCCGGCACCGTGGCGCCGAGCACCGCGCCGGCCTCCAGCGCACGCGGTTTTGAAGTGCGCGTGGTGCCGCTGCAGTTCATTTCCGCCACCGAGATGAAGAAGGTGCTGGAGCCCTATGCGCGGCCCAATGCCATCGTCAACGTCGACAGCGGCCGCAACGTGATCACCCTCGGCGGTACGCGTGCGGAACTGGAGAACTACCTGCATACCGTCGAGATCTTCGACGTCGACTGGCTTTCGGGCATGTCGGTGGGTGTATTCCCGATCCAGTCCGGCAAGGCCGAGCAGGTCGCGGCGGATCTGGAGAAGGTCTTCGGCGAAGAGAGCAAGACGCCCAGCGCCGGCATGTTCCGTTTCCTGCCGCTGGAAAACGCCAATGCAGTGCTGGTGATCACCCCGCAGGTGCGCTACCTGGACCAGATCCAGCAGTGGCTGGACCGCATCGATACCGCCGGCGGCAGCGCGCGCCTGTTCTCGCATGAACTGCGATACATCAAGGCACGCGACCTGGCCGAGCGCCTCAGCGAAGCCTTTGCCAGCAGCGGCAACCGCGGCGGCTCCGGCTCGGCATCGCTGGCGCCGGGTGCCATTCCCTCGCAGCTGGGCAGCGAGGGCGACCGCGGTATGGACGCGGGCAACAGCAGCAGTTTCAACAACCAGGTCGGTGGCGGCAGCAGCAGTGGTAGTGGCAGCAGCGCCGGCAGCCTGAACCTGCCGCAGCGCCAGTCGGGCAACGTCAGCATCAGCCTGGAAGTGGAAGGCGATCGTGTCGGCGTGTCGGCGGTGGAGGAAACCAACACGCTGCTGGTGCGTTCGACACCGCAGGCCTGGCGCTCGATCCGCGAGGTGATCGAAAAGCTGGACGTGATGCCGCTGCAGGTACACATCGAAGCGCAGGTGGCCGAAGTCGGGCTGACCGGCGACCTGAAGTACGGCGTCAACTGGTTCTTCGACAATGCCGTGGCGGGGCGCGCGCTGACCGGCGCGCTGTCCGGGTTGACCCTGCCAGCAGCGGCCGGCGGCTCCTGGAACACCTTCGCCGGTGCGGTGACCGGTACCGATGGCGCCGGCTGGGCGTTCACCGGGCACAACGGTGCAGCCGTGGTCAGTGCGCTGGACAAGGTCACCGACGTGCGCCTGCTGCAGACGCCCTCGGTGTTCGTGCGCAACAACGCCGAAGCCACCCTCAACGTCGGCGACAAGGTGCCGATCAACACCACCACGGTCAACACCGGCATCGGCACCAGCAGCTACAGCTCGGTGCAGTACATCGACACCGGCGTGATCCTCAAGGTGCGCCCGCGCGTAACCCGTGACGGTACGGTGTTCCTGGATATCGTGCAGGAGATCAGCAGCGCATCGGACGTGCCGGAGAACTGCAATCCGCAGGAGCGCAACTGCAATCCGCGCATCTCCACCAAGAAGCTGGCCACCGAGGCGGCGGTGCAGAGCGGGGACACCATCATGCTGGCCGGCCTGATCACCGATTCGGCCACCGATGGCAGCAGCGGCATTCCCGGCCTGAGCCGGATTCCGGTACTGGGCGCGCTGTTCGGCCAGAAGAGCCGCACCAGCCGTCGTTCGGAAGTGATCGTGCTGCTGACCCCGACCATCGTCCGCAACGGCCAGGAAGCCCGCACCCTGACCGACGAGTACAGCCAGCGCTTCCGCGCGATGGAACCGCTGAACCAGCCGCGCAGGAAGTAAGCCGGCCGGGCTGCGCCCGGCACCCTCCGAAGCCGAAGCTGAAGCCGAAGCCGAAGCCGAAGCCGAAGCCGAAGCCGAAGCAACGGCAACGGCAACGGCAACAGCGGGCATTCCGTGGGATGGCGGGGCGGTGTGGGCTGGCAGGACACGCCGTAAACCCGTCCCTGGGGGCTCGATGGCGCCATCCATGGCGCCAACGGTCCTGCCAGCCCACACCGCCCCGCCGCCGACAGATTCCGTGGGCTGTTGGTAGGTGTCGACCTTGGTCGACACATCTTTCAGATATCGAAATACAGGAATGGGGTCAGACAGTTCGCGGAAAACTGTCGAAGGTGGGGGGGGTGTCGGATTGCGGGGTGTCAGCCGCATGGATGCGGCTGCCAAGCCTACAAGGACGTACTTGCGGCGTCCCCGCAATCCGATACCGCCCCGCCATCCCCCAGGACCCCAGCTGTTGCTGTTGCTTCGGCCCTGGCTTGAAGCCTCTGCGGGTGCCGGGTGCAACCCGGCCGACACCCACCCGATGCTACGCTGTGGCCACCGACAACCACGGAGGCGGGATGGGGGCGATCGTGTTGTTGCCGCTGGGCGTGGACGACGCGGTACTTGACCGCTGCCTGGCCGCGCTTGATGCCGGTACCGCAGCGGGAACATCGATCTGGCTGGCCGATGACGCACAGGCCGGGCCACGTGCACAGGCGGTGGTGGAACACTGGCTGGCACATACGCCGTTGCAGGCCGAGTACACCCGCCGCGCGCGGCCGCTGGGCGAGGTTGCCCATCTGGACGAAATGCTGCGTGCCTGCGATGGCCTGGACGTGGCGGTGCTGGCCCCGGACAGCGTGCCCGCACCGGGATGGCTGCAGCAGCTGCAGGCCACGTTTGCACGCGACGCGGCCATTGCCACGGCCACGCCGTGGTGCAACGTGGGCGAAACCGCGGCTTGGCCGCGCTTGGGCGAGCTCAACCCCGAACCGGGCGACCCGGCGCTGTTGGCACATGTCTGCGCCGCACTGCCGAGCCTGCATCCTGAACTCCCTTCGGCGGTCACCCACGCCGTGCTGGTGCGCGCCAATGCTCGGCGGCGCGCCGGCGGCCTGGATGCAGAAAGCTACCTGGGCTGGAACGCGGCGCTGGTCGATCTGAGCCTGCGCATGGCTGGTCTCGGTTGGCGCAACGTGTTGTGCGAAAACGCCTTCGTCAGCCGTGCCAGTGAAGCGCCCAGCCGCGACGGCGATCTGGAAGCACTGGCCGCGCGCTGGCCGGGCTGGGTACCGCGGCTGGCTGACTTCCTGATGCACGACCCGCTGCACACGCTGCGCCAGGACCTGCAGCACGGCCTGCAGCAGGCGATAATGCCGCGCGGGCAGGGCGACCTGTTCGTCCCGCCATCACCGTTGGAGCCGCCTGTTTGAATTCCGCCATTGCCGCCATCGTCGTCACCTACCAGAGCGGCAGTACCATCGATGCGTGCCTGTCGCGGCTGCGCCAGGCGCAGGACGTGGCCGAGATCCGGGTGGTCGACAATGGTTCGCTGGATGACACCCTGGAAGTCGTGCAACGCCACGCCAGCCACGATCCGCGTGTACGTTTCATCGCCAACCCGGACAACCCGGGTTTTGCCGCGGCCAACAACCAGGGCGTTGCCGATTCACGCAGCCCGTGGCTGGCCTTCATCAATCCCGACCTGATGGTCGAAGTCGATACGCTGGCAGCCCTGCGTGACTGCGCCAATGCGGTGGGCGACAGTCTGCTGGGGGTGGAGCAGGTGGACGAGCAGGGCCAGGCCGATGAAGCGGTACGGCGCCGTGATCCGGACTTCCTTGCCATGCTGCGCTCACCCGGTCGTGGCGCGCGGTTGGCCATTGCCCGCGACCCGGCGCAGCCATTGCAGCAGGTGCCGGCATTGTCCGGTGCGCTGCTGCTGATGCCGCGCGCCCTGTTTGATCGCATCGGCGGCTGGGATGCCGGCTACCGGCTGCACGCCGAAGACCTGGACTTGTGCCGCCGCGTGCGCGAGGCCGGTGGCGTGGTCGCCATCGCCAACGACCTGAAGGTGACCCACGTGCGCGGGGTGTCCAGCCGCTCGCGCCCGTTCTTCGTTGAATGGCACAAGCATCGCGGGCTATGGCGCTATTTCAGCAAGTTCGAAGCGCCGCAGCGGTCGTTGCCGGTGCGGGTGGCGGTGTGGGGGGCGATCTGGGCCCATGCACTGGTGCAGGTGCCGAGGTTGCTGCGCAGGTCGCTGTAACGCGCTGCCACAGGATCATCCACACATGGCGTGGACCGACTGCAGAGCGCGTGAGGGCGCCACCTCCATCACGGACCCCTGTTCACCCGAACGGGCGCATAATTCCCCCATGCCTATCATCCAGTCCCTGCTCGACACCGACCTGTACAAGTTCACCATGATGCAGGCGGTGCTGCACCAGCACCCCGGCGCGCAGGTTCAATACCGTTTCAAATGCCGCACCCCCGGTATCGAGCTGGCCCGCTACATCGACCAGATTGATGAGGAGATCGACCACCTGTGCAGCCTGCGCTTCAGCAATGAAGAGCTGGATTACATGCGTGGCCTGCGCTTTGTGAAGCCCGATTTCGCCGACTTCCTCGGCCTGTTCCACCTGGACCGCAAATACATCCAGCTGCGCGCGTCGAAGACGGTGCCCGGCGAGATCGAACTGGACATCACCGGTCCGTGGCTGCACACGATCCTGTTCGAAGTGCCGCTGCTGGCGATCATCAACGAAGTCTGGTTCCGCAACACCACCACGGCGGATTTCGCCGAAGGCGAACGCCGCCTGCAGGCCAAGGCCGCGCTGCTGCGCGATACCCCTGGCTTCGAGCAGTGCCGCATCGCCGACTATGGCAGCCGCCGCCGCTACTCGCGCGACTGGCATGCCCGCCTGCTGCCGCTGCTGCGCGATGCGCTGGGCCCGCAGCTGGTCGGCACCAGCAACGTGCACTTCGCGCGCCTGTACGGCATGACGCCGCACGGCACCATGGCCCACGAGTACCTGCAGGCGTTCCAGGCACTGGGCCCGCGCCTGCGCGATTCGCAGGTGGCGGCGCTGGAGTCGTGGGCGCGCGAGTACCGCGGCGACCTTGGCATCGCCCTGTCCGACGTGGTCGGGCTGGATGCGTTCCTGCGCGACTTCGACATGTATTTCTGCAAGCTGTTCGACGGCGTGCGCCATGATTCCGGCGACCCGTTCGACTGGGGCGACCGCATGCTGGCCCACTTCCAGCTGCGCCGCGTCGACCCGCGCAGCAAAGTACTGGTGTTCAGCGATGGGCTCGACATCACCAAGGTGATGCGCCTGTACGACTACTTCCGTGGCCGCTGCCAGGTGGCGTTCGGCGTGGGCACCCACCTGACCAACGATCTGGGGCCGACCCCGCTGAACATCGTCATCAAGATGGTCCGCTGCAACGGCCAGCCGGTGGCCAAGCTCAGTGACTCGCCGGGCAAGAGCATGTGCGACGACCCGGGCTACCTGTCCTACCTGCGGCAAGTATTCGAACTGCCGGATCCGGCCCAGACCTGATCGCGGTCGGTCCGGGGCCGCACCGCGGCCCGTGGCTGCCCTGCATGTGGTGATTGCCGCACATCGCGGGTGGCAGTAATTGACTGTGCCTTGATGCCGCAAGCATCAGGATCGACGGTATGATGCGCCCACAACCACACGAATGTGACGTGCGTCATCAAATGAGTTCCCTTCGCTGCAGTATCCACCCTGCAAGTCTGCCAATGGACCCACCGATGGCCGCTGAAAGGAACAACGCGTGACGGCGCCCCATCTTGCCATTGCCGGCATGCCGGCCGAATTCGTCGAAATGCGCGGTGGCAGCGTGTACTGGGTCGTTGCTGCTGGCAGCGCGCCGGCCGATCTGCTCGGCGCCAGTGCGTTGATCGGCGCGGGCGATCTTGATGACGTAGTGCTGGCAACGCTGGGGCGCGGCGTCGAGCCGATGTTGTCTCTGCTGACGCCCGAACAGGGCCCTGCACGGGTGCACATGTTCCAGTGCTCGCACCAGGGCATGCAGTTGGCCCTGCGCGGCCTTGCCGAGGACTTGCCTCGCGCTTCAGGCGCCACAACGCGCATGTGCATCGTGCAGTTCCCCGTGGCTGCACTGGACGGTTGGGACGACGCGCGTTTGTCGCGCTGGTGCCAGCGCCTGCAGCAGTGGGCGCAGAACGCCGCGCAGGTCCTGCTGCTGCTCTGCCATGGCGAGGTGGCCACGCTCGCTCCGCGTCTGTTGCCCTTGAACCGGAGCTGCGCCGGTGTCGCCCAGTTGCATCCACACCGTGGTGCACTGCAGCTGTTGCTGCATTACTGGACCAACAGCCACGGCGTCGTCGCACAACGTGCCTTCACCGTTGAACAAGTCGAGCAGCGTCTGCAGCGCTTGGTCGACCCCGAGGTTGAAGCGCCGTCAGTGGCGGGCGAGGGCGGCAGCGACCGCGACCTGTTCCTGGCCCAGGCCGATGTACTGGAAGGTGCCCCGCCGTTGTCGTCGGCCTGGCGCCTGTATGAAGGCTGGGCTGGCCTGATGCCTGCCGCGCTGCAGGCACGCGAAGCCACGGTGGTGGTCGCCATCAGCGAAAACGCACAGGTCGACGCCCTGGCGCGATTGCTGCATCGCCTGCGGCGTGAGCGCGGCGATGCTGTGAAGCTGGTGGTACGCGAACTGCAACCCTGCCTGCGCTACGCCGATGAGCGGCTGTTGCTGCAGTGCGGCGGCAGCCTCGTGGTGCCTGCCCACACCCCTTTGCCGCGCCTGTTGACCTTGCTCGATACCGTGCAGCGGCAGCGCTGGCAGGGCCAGTTGGCTGACGATCCGGAACCGTTGATCCGTGCGCACCGGCCGCCGTCGATCAGTGGCCAGGTCAGTGCGTCGCGCTTCCGCCAGATCGCCAGTGAACGCATCGACCAGGACGGCAGCGCCGTGGAGAGTGCAGTGCTGGCATTGCAGCCGGTGGCTGGCCTGCGCGCCGAGCAGACGCTGCAGCAGCTGCGCATCCGCCGCCAGGGCGACCTGGCCTGCGTGTACCGCGGGCAGGTGCGCCTGTTCCTGTTCGGCTGTCGCCGCGATGCCATCGAACAGGCGCTGGGCAACCTGTTCCGGCTGCCCTGGCGCGAGCTGTTCGACGGTTACCAGCGGCTTGCCGAATACGATATCGCGGCGATGAACGCCAGCGGCAGCGATCCGGAGACGGAGCTGCTGCCGCAGCCTGCGGAACCCGCGCCGGTCGCAGTTGCGACGGTTGTAGCAGTGCCATTTGCAACGCCAACACCGTTGCGGCTGGGAGACGACACATGACCACCGACCAGCAGCTGTGGACGTTGATCGTCGCCTGCGCGGTATTGATGATTCCGTTCGGCGCGATGCTGGGCGTGCTGTGGCGAGGCCTGCGCCGACGCGTCGGTGGGTGGTTGCCGCCACGTCACCTGCGCCGGGCGGGCGTGCGCCAGCGCGCACCGCGGAGGCCGGCATGAGTCCGCAGGCATTGCCCGCATCGCCGTTCGCCTGGGCCGACCTGCGCGGCTGGAACCTGTACTTCCTGTCCAAGGTGGTGCTGGCCTGGATGGGTGCGCTGGACCTGAAGATCCTGCCCAACCTGCTGTTCCTCGGCGCGCTGCTGGTGCCGCTGCGCTGGCGCTGGGCGCGTATCGCGCGGACGGTGGTGGCTGTCCCCGTTGGCGTGGCGCTGTACTACCAGGACACCTGGTGGCCGCCGTTCCAGCGATTGCTGGCGCAGCCGGGCGTGCTCGACTTTTCTGCCGACTATTGGCTGGAACTGGCCCAGCGCTTCATCAACTGGCAGATGGTGGCGGTGCTGGCCCTGCTGCTGGTGGCCTATTACCTGCTGAAACCGTGGCTGCGCATCACCACCCTCAGCGTGCTGGGCATGCTCGGCATGGCGGTGGTTGCGCTGCCGCTGCCAGCAGACCTGGTCGCGCGACAGGGCCAGGCCGTGGCCGCCACCGGCAATACGGGCTCCGGTCGTGCGCCGCTGGCACCGGCCAGCAACGACAACCTCAACGCCTGGCTGGCAAGCTTCTACCAGCAGCAGTCAAGTTTGAAGACGGCCTTCCCGGCGCCGGCCAGCGGCGCGCCCTTCGACGTCATCATCCTCAACATCTGCTCGCTGGCCTGGAGCGACCTGGACGAAGTGGGGCTGCGCCAGAACAACCTGCTCGACCGCATGGACGTGGTCTTCGACGATTTCAATTCGGCAACCGCCTACAGCGGGCCGGCGGCCATCCGCCTGCTGCGCGCCAGCTGCGGGCAGACTTCGCACACCGCGCTGTTCGACCCGGTACCGGCCGAGTGCCAGCTGTTCTCCAACCTGCAGCGCCTCGGTTTCCAGAGCGAGCTGGCCATGAATCATGATGGCCATTTCGACGATTTCATCGGCGAGCTCTCCAAGTACGGCGGCCTGCAGGCCAAACCGATGGACATCAATCCACTGCCGCGCGCGCTGGTGGCGTTCGACAAGTCACCGTTGCGTCGCGATGGCGACGTGCTGAACAGCTGGTTCAAGCAACGCCAGGCCGAATCCACCCAGCAGGTCGCGCTGTTCTACAACACGATCTCGCTGCACGACGGCAACCGCATCGTCGGCGCCGATGGTCGTGCCAACGCTGCCGACTACAAGGCGCGTGCGCAGATGGTGCTCGGTGACATGGCCGGCTTCGTCGACGCGGTGGAGAAGAGTGGGCGCCGCGCCATGATCGTGGTGGTACCCGAACACGGTGCCGCACTGCACGGCGATCGCATGCAGATCCCGGGCATGCGTGAAATTCCCAGCCCGTCGATCACCCACGTGCCGGTAGGCGTGAAGCTGGTCGGTATGGGGGCACCTGCTGCCGGCGGCCCGCGCCACATTCCCGAACCGAGCAGCTACCTGGCCATCTCCGAGCTGGTGGCACGGGTCTACGCGCTCAACGCGCAGTCGCCGCCGGCCGACCGTGACTGGGACAGCCTGCTGAAGGGGTTGCCGCGAACGCCATCGGTTTCCGAGAACGAAGGCGCCAAGGTCATCGACTACGACGGCAAGCCGTGGCTGCAGCTGCAGGGCAGCCAGACCTGGAGCCCTTATCCCGAGGACAAACGCTGATGGCTGCCGACATTCTCGCGGTGCCCACCACCCTGTCGGTCGAGGAAGACGACATCGACCTGCTGCGGCGCAGCCTGAACATGCCGGAGATGCCCTACGTGGACTTTTCGGCGCAGCGCGAGCGCGAGCAGGCGCTGGCGCGCTGGCCGCTGCTGGCGGAGCTGGAGCAGCAGCGATGAACACGCTGTTGTCCCTGCAGGGCGTGCATGGCGGCACCGGGGTAACCACCGTGCTGGCAGCGCTGGGCCAGGCCCTGCATGCGCAGGGCCAGCGCGTGCTGCTGGTCGAATGCAGCCCGGACCAGATGCTTGGCCTGCACCTGGGCCTGCCCGCAAAGGAAGCGGGTGGCTGGGCGCGTGCCCAGCTTGACGGAGGCGACTGGCGCGCGGCGGCCTTCGCCTGCGCGCCTGGCTTGGCCGTGCTTCCCTATGGCCGCGTCGATGACGCTGAGGCACTGCAGGTAGAGCAGTGGCTGCAGGCGGCGCCGGCCACCTGGGCCGATCGCATGCCGCTGTTGGCGCCGCAGTTCGACTGGGTGATGTTCGACCTGCCACAGCGGCTGCCTGCACACGTGGCCGCGATCAACCAGCATGCCGCTTGCACCTTGCCGCTCCGCCTGGCCTGTGTCGATCCGGCCAACCATGTGGCGCTGCAACGGCAAGGTGCCGACGCGCGCCGTGTGCTGGCCAATCGCTACGATCCTGCTGTGCCGGTACAGCGCGACCTGATGCAGTTGTGGCTGCACTCGCATGCTGCGCGCCTGCTGCCGCAACCGCTGCATGAGGATGCGCGGGTACCGGCGGCGTTGGCCAGCAAGCAGCCGTTGGGCCGCTACGCGGCCGATTCGCTGGCCGCCGCTGATATCGATGGCCTCGCGTTGTGGTGCCTGGCCGAGTCTGCCCGGCGGCAGGCGGAGGGCGCGCACGGATGAGCGCGCGGGTGTACTACCTGCATTGGAGCCGCCTGCGTGATCGGGTACATGCGCCGTGGGCGACTTGCCTGGTGCTGTGGCTGCTGCAGGCCATCGGCTGGGCGTTCCTGCGCCTGGAAGCTCCGGCATGGCAGGCATTGGCGCCGCGCCTGCGCGGTGCCTTCCCGCAGTTGCAGGGTGACCGTCGCTGGCGCCCCGGCGATCCGATCCGCTTGCTGATCCAGGCGCTCTGGTTGTCGATCGTGCGCTTGGTGCCGCGCCCTTCGCAGCGCCGGCAACGCTTGGCGCGCGCGCGCCGGCAACGCATCGCCGAGCTGCGCGGTGCCGCCGGGCGTGGTCACCTGCGCTACGTGCGCGCAATGCGCGATGCACCCAACGAGGTCTGGAACAGCCGCTTCATGGCCTGGGCAAGCCAGCGCCTGCAGGGGCTGTCGCCGCGTACGCGCAATCTGCTGACGTTCCTGATCGGCCTGGTCACGCTGGGCCTGGCCGTGCTGTGCATCACCCAGCCGTTCACCTACTTCGCGCAGTTCGTGTTCGTGCTGCTGCTGTGGGTCATCGCCCTGCTGGTGCGGCGCATGCAGGGGCGCTACGCCACCCTGGTGCTGGTGGTGCTGTCGATCACCGTGTCCTGCCGCTACCTGTGGTGGCGCTATACGGCCACGTTGAACTGGAACAGCACCTTCGACCTGATCTGCGGGCTGGTGCTGTTGGCTGCGGAAACCTACTCGTGGCTGGTGCTGATGCTGGGGTATGTGCAGGTGGCCTGGCCGCTGCGCCGTCGCCCGGCGCCGCTGCCCGCCGATGTCCAGCAGTGGCCGACGGTGGATGTGCTCATTCCCACCTACAACGAAGACCTGGCCCTGGTGCGGCACACCGTGTACGCGGCGATGGGCCTGGACTGGCCGGCCGACAAGCTGCGCATCCACATTCTCGACGACGGCAGGCGCGAAGAGTTCCGCGCTTTCGCCGAACGTACCGGAGTGAACTACATCACCCGCACCGACAACCGACACGCCAAGGCGGGCAACCTCAATCACGCCCTGACCTTGATTGATGGCGAACTGGTGGCCATCTTCGACAGCGATCATCTGCCGGTGCGGTCGTTCCTGCAGGTCTCCTGCGGCTGGTTCCTGCGCGACCCGAAGCTGGCGCTGGTACAGACGCCGCACCACTTCTTCTCGGCCGATCCGTTCGAGCGCAACCTGCAGGTATTCCGCAGCGACCCCAACGAGGGCGAGTTGTTCTACGGTCTTGTGCAGGATGGCAACGACCTGTGGAACGCGGCCTTCTTCTGTGGCTCCTGCGCGGTGCTGCGCCGCGAGGCGATCGATGCCATTGGCGGCTTTGCCACCGAGACCGTCACCGAGGATGCGCATACTGCGCTGCGCCTGCATCGCAACGGTTGGAACTCGGCGTACCTGCGTATCCCGCAGGCGGCTGGCCTGGCCACCGACAGCCTGGGAGCGCATGTCAACCAGCGCATCCGCTGGGCGCGCGGCATGGTGCAGATCTTCCGCATCGACAATCCCCTGATCGGCAAGGGCCTGAGCCTGTTCCAGCGCTTCTGCTACGCCAACGCGATGCTGCACTTCCTCGCCGGCATTCCACGTCTGGTGTTCCTCACCGCGCCGCTGGCGTTCCTGCTGCTGCACGTCTACATCATCTATGCGCCAGCACTGGCCATCCTGTTGTTCGTGGTGCCGCACATGGCCCACGCCAGCCTTACCAACGCACGCATCCAGGGCAAGTATCGGCGGCCTTTCTGGGGCGAGGTCTACGAGACCGTGCTGGCCTGGTACATCGCACGGCCGACCACCATTGCGTTGTTCAGCCCGGGGCGCGGCAAGTTCAACGTCACCGACAAGGGCGGCACCCAGGCCGGTGACCGTTTCGACTGGCGTGTGGCACGGCCATACCTGGTGCTGGCGCTGTTGAACGTGCTGGGCCTGTGCTTTGCGGTCTGGCGCTTCATGCACGGCCCGGCTGATGAACGCGGCACCGTGGTCGTCAGCTCGCTGTGGGTGCTGTACAACCTGCTGATCATCGGTGGCGCGCTGGCCGTGGCCGCCGAGGTGCAGCAGGTGCGCCGCACCCATCGCGTGACGACACGCTTGCCGATGGCCCTGCAGGTTCCCGATGGTCGCCGCCTGCGTGGCGTCATGCAGGATTACTCCAACGACGGTGTCGGCATCGAGCTGGGCGACGACCCGCAGCTGCTTGAGGGGCAACCGGTGCAGGTGCTGCTGGGCCGGGGCCGCCGCGAGTTTGCGTTCCCCGCACGGGTGCAGCGCAGCGTTGGCCATCGCCTCGGCCTGCTGTTGACGTTCGAGAATGAACGCCAGCGCGTGGAATTTGCCCAGTGCACCTTCGCCCGCGCCGATGCGTGGCTCGACTGGCACGCCGGCTATCAGCCCAAGAGCCTGCCACGCAGCCTGTGGAGCGTGCTGGTGCTGGGTTGGCGCGGTTACCGGCGGATGGGCGACTTCACTCCGTTCGACCTTGACCGTCCCGCGCACTGGAACCGTCGCCTGCTGCGCTGGCTGGCCAGTTTCGCCCCGCAACGTCCGCTTCCATCCCACCCGGCTGACCCAGCCGCTGATCCAGGGCTTCGTCCATGAGCATTCCGTCCTCTCTGCGCTGGCTGCTGCTGCCTCTGCTGGCCTTGCCTGTGGCCTCGGGCAACAGTGCGCCGGCCCCGGCACGCATGCCGACCACTGGTTCCACCCCGGACGCACCGGCTGCCCAGGTCGCCGTACCGACCCCGGTGGCGGCTGCAACGGTTCCTGCGCAGCGCAGTGAAGCTGCACTGCCGCAGACCTGGGCAGGCAGTGCCTGGCCTTGGCAACGCGAAAGTACCTTCGCCCAGTTGGGTCGTCGCCAGGACACGCTGTTGTCGGGCGTGCGCAACGCGACCACCTTCGAATTCCAGGTGCGCCGCGACCGGCTCGCGCGCGAGGCCGAACTGGACCTGAGCTTCACACCGTCGCCGTCGCTGCTGCCGACCCTGTCGCACCTGCGGGTCTATCTCAACGATGCGTTGATGGGCGTGGTGCCGATCAGCAACGACCAGCTTGGCCGCCCGGTGCAGGCCAAGCTGCCGCTGGATGCGCGCCTGATCGCAGACTTCAACCAGGTGCGGCTGGAATTTGTCGGCCATTACACCGACATCTGCGAAGAACCCACCCACAGTTCGCTGTGGGTGAACCTGTCCAGCAACAGCACGCTGCGCCTGGGCGGACAGCTGCTGGCGATGCAGGATGACCTGGCCAACTTCCCGCTGCCGTTCTTCGATCCACGCGACACCGCGCGCCTGGAGCTGCCGGTGGTGTTCGGTGCCGCACCGACGTTGGCCCAGCAACGCGCCGGTGCCATGATGGCCTCTTACTTCGGCAGCCTGGCCGGCTGGTGGCGGCAGGCGCGTTTCCCGGTCAGCTTCGGCCAACTGCCGGCGCAGGGCCATGCCGTGGTGCTGGCAGTCAATGGCAAGTTCCCGCCGGTGATCGCCAACCATGCACCGGTGAAGGGCCCGGTGGTCGAGCTGATGGCGCTGCCGGAGGATCCGCAGCGCAAGCTGCTGCTGGTGTTGGGCCGCAACGATGACGATCTGCAGAAGGCGGTGGCGGCGATGGCGGCGGGCAACGCGTTGTTCCGTGGCCGCCAGGTCAGCATCGACGAGGTCAAGCCGTTGGCCCCGCGCAAGCCGTACGATGCACCTAACTGGGTGCGCACCGACCGGGCCGTGCGCTTGGCCGAACTGCTCGACTACCCGCAGCAGCTGCATGCAAACGGCGTGTCGCCGCAGCCGATCACGGTCAACCTCAACCTGCCGCCGGATCTTTTCATCTGGCGCAACCAGGGCATTCCGCTGAACCTGCGTTACCGCTACACGCCGCCGTTCGGCAGCGATGAATCGCGATTGGGCGTAGCAATCAACGACCAGTTCATTTCCAGCTTCCCGCTGGTGCGCCGCAACGGCAAGCAGGGTCTGGAGGAAATCCGCCTGCCGGTGCTGGCCGGCGACGCCGGTGCCGACGACGGCCGCCTGCTGATTCCCTCGCTCAAGCTGGGCGACCGCAACCAGCTGCGCTTTGATTTCAACTTTGCCAGCGTGATGGGCAGTGCCCAGCGCGACCACTGCCAGACGGTGCTGCCGCCGAACCTGCAGGCGGCGATCGAAGAAGATTCGACCATCGACTTCTCCGGTTTCCACCACTACATGGGCCTGCCGGACCTGTCCGCATTCGCGCTCAGCGGTTTCCCCTTCAGCCGCATGGCCGATCTGTCCGAGACGGTGGTGCTGGTGCCGGCAACGGCGAGCGAGTCGCAGGTCAGCCTGCTGTTGAATCTGGTGGGCGGCCTGGGCGTACAGACGGGGTACCCGGCCTATGGCCTGCGCCTGTCCGACGACTGGAAGCAGGCCAGCGCACTGGATGCCGACCTGCTGATGCTGGGTGCAATGCCGGCAGAGCTGCGTGGCAGCGATCAGTTGTCGCTGCTGATCGATGACCAGCGTACGCGCCTGCTCAATGGCCAGTCACCGTCGCCGCAGCTGGCGATGGAGCAGGCCCGTCGCGGCAGCCGTGCCGGTGATCCGGCAGTTACCCAGGTGGCGGTCACCGCCGAAGCGCCCTTCGCGGCGATCATCGGCCTGCAGTCGCCGCATCACGCGCAGCGCAGTATCGTCTCGCTGGCGGCCAGCAATGCCGCCGACTACGGCCTGCTCGACGAAGCCCTCAGCGATACCGGCAAGCGCCAGGCGATCGCCGGTTCGGTGGCGATCCTGCGCAGTTCGGGCATCCACAGCCAGTTCGTCGGCGACCATTACTACGTTGGCGCGCTGCCGTGGTGGCTGCTGCTCTGGTACCACCTGGCCGACCACCCGGCACTGCTGGCGGTGCTGGCCACGGTGGTGGTGCTGATGGTGGCATTCCTGTTCTGGCGTGTGCTGCGCTGGGTGGCAGCCAAGCGGCTGGATCCGGGGCACTGATTGATGGTGCGTCCGCCGCCGTCGCTGGTCGCCGCCTCCGGCCTGGTCCTGATCGGGCTGGCGGGCCCGTGCGCGGCGCAGGTGCTGCCAGCCACGCCCGGCGGCACTGTCGCCGAGCAGCGGCAATGGCTGCTGCAGCAGGTGCGCATCGGCGAGGCCAGCGGCCGTCAGGGGCTGATCGAAGATGCCCTGGCCCGGCTGCGCATGCTCGCACCGGACGACCGCAGCACCCTGGTGGCGATCCTGGAAGTGCAGCTGTCGCAGCAGAAGATGGAAGATGCCGATGCGACCCTGCAACGGCTGCGCCAGCTCGGCGCCGGCAGCCGCGAACTGGCCGCCGGTGAGCGCCTGTGGCGCGCCTATCGCGGCGACCTGCAGCAGGAACTGCAGCAGGCACGGCTGTTCGCCGCCGGTGGTCGCAGCGATGAAGCGTTGCTGATCTACCGCCGTCTGTTCAACGACGATCCACCGGGGCTGCAGCTGGGCCTGGAGTACTGGCGCCTGCGCGGCACGCAGGCCAGCGGGCGCGATGCCGCAATCCGCGAACTGACCGCGCTGGACCGCAGTTACCCCGGCAACACCACCCTGTTGCAGACACTGTCGCAGCTGTTGTTCGCAGCCGGGCGTGATGCCGATGCGCTGGCGGCGCTGCAGCGCATGGGGCGCAATCCGGAAGCGCGCGCGCTGGCGGCCGATGCCGAATGGGGCTACCTGCAGGACCAGCCTGCCGACGAGCGCAACGTGCGCCGCCTGCAGGAGTTCATCACCCGCAACCCCACCTTCAGCGACATTGCGCTGGTGCGCGAACGCTATGCCGAACAGCACAAGCGGGTAAGCGATCCCTCCTGGCGCGCAGGCCTGCGTGGCCAGCAACTGCTCGACGCCGGTCGCAATGCAGAGGCCGAGCGCGCATTCCTGCAATCGCTGCGCGGCTATCCGCGCGAAGCGGAGTTCCTCGGTGGGCTGGGCATGGCCCTGATGCGGCAGGGGCGCCGCGAGCAGGCCATCGCCTATTTCCAGCGTGCCGTGCAGGCCACACCCGCGGGTGATACCAGCGACAGATGGCGCGACCTGATCACCAGCACCCGCTATTGGCTGCTGCTGGACCAGGCCGACACCGCGCTGGCCGCTGCCAGGCTCGATGATGCTCAGGCACTGTATTCGCAGGCGCGCCGGCAGCAGCCGCGCGAGATAAACGCCATCCTCGGCCTGGTTGATGTCGCGGTGGCGCGTGGCGACGATGAGGCCGCCGAGCGGCAGCTGCAGGCCGCGCGACGGATCGCCCCGCGCGATGCCAATGTGATCCGCAAGCTGGTGCAGCTGTATGGCCGTACCGACCCGCAGCGTCTGGAATCCTTCATCAACGCCTTGCCTGCAGCGCAGCGCACCCTGTACGCCGAAGACCTGCGCCAGCTGCAGATCAGCCGGCTGCGTGAGCGTCGTGAGCAGGCGTTGGCCGCTGGTGATGCCGATGCGGCCATCACGTTGGGGCGTGAGCTGCGCCGCGAACTGCCCGGCGATGCCTGGCTGGCGTATGCGCTGGGCAATGAACTGCGGACGGCCGGCAAGCTGGATGAAGCAGATGCGGTGGTTGCCGATATGGCCACGCGCAATGCCGGCATCGAAGCGCGTTACGCGCAGGCGCTGTACCTGTCCGGTTCCGATCGCCTGCCACAGGCGCTGGCCGTGCTGGAAGGCGTGCCGCGCGCGCAGTGGGACGATGACATGCGCGCCTTGTCAGAACGCCTGCAGCGCCAGCAGCTGATCGATCATCTGTGGGAGCTGCGCGCGCAAGGCCGGGAAGCAGAAGCCATTGCCCTGCTGCAGCAACAGCCGCCCAGCGCGGACAACCAGCTGATCCTGGCCGAGTGGGCGCGCCTGCGTGATGATCATGCACAGGCGCTGCACTACTACCAGCAGGTGCTGGCGGTGCAACCGGACAATCTCGATGCGCAGTTGGGCCAGCTGCAGGCCTGGATCGGCACCGGCGACCTGGCCAGTGCCCGTCGGCAGATGCACGACGCGCCCCCCGTGGTGGCCGATGATGCGATCGGCCAGCAACGCCAGTTGGCGACCATCTGGACCGACCTGCATGAAGACGCCAAGGCGCTGCAGATCCTGCGCGCGCTGCTTGCCCGCAAGAGCGGACCGGACGCCCAGTCCTGGCGCGATGCGGCGCGTCTTGTACGGCGCGAAGATCCGCAGCAGGCGCTGGACATGTACGCACGGGCGATGGCCGACAATGGCTTGATCGCACCGTCGCAGGCGCAGCCACGTGACAACCGCGCGTTGACCCTGGCCAGCCGCGAAACCGCCAGCGACGACTGGTTGCGGCGCAGCCTGCGCAGCGACGTGGAAACCCTGTACCAGCAGGAAAATCCGACGCTGACCGTGATGCAGGATTCCGGCCGTCGCAGCGACGGCACGCCTGGCATCTCGAAACTTGCACGCGATACCCGCATCGCCCATCTTGACGCACCGTTCGCCGGTGGCCTTGGCTGGGCGCGCATTGAACAGGTGCATTTCGATGCAGGCCGTTTCCAGACCGATGCCGACGGCGCATACAGCGACGATTTCGGCAGCTGCGACCTGGACCTGCTGCAGGCCGACGGCACGCGGATGCAGGCGCCGGGCTGCACCCGCTACGTACACCAGCGGCGCAGTTCGGGTGCCGGCTTTGCCGTGGGCTGGCGCACCCTGGATGATCGCTGGAATTTTGATATCGGCCATTCGCCGTCCAACTACGTGGTGGGCAACTGGCTGGGCGGCGTCACTCTCAATGGTGACCTCGGCCGGCTGGGCTGGGGAGCGACCGTATCGCGGCGGCCGATGACCAATTCGCTGCTGTCGCAGGCTGGTGCGATCGATCCACGCAGTGGCATTGCCTGGGGTGGTGTCACCGCCAATGGCGTGACCGTCAGCCTCGGCTATGACGAAGGTGGACGCAACGGCGTGTGGTCGAACTGGAGCTGGCACCAGCTGACCGGCCACAACGTGGTGGACAACACCCGCGCGCGGGCGATGGTTGGCTGGTACCACAAGCTGATCCAACGCCCGGACATGCGCCTGGATGTGGGAACCACCGCGATGTATTGGCGCTACCAGAAGGACCTGGGCGGCTATTCGCTGGGGCAGGGCGGCTACTACAGCCCGCAGCGCTATGCGTCGCTGAGCCTTCCGGTGGGCTTCGCCTGGCGCAACGACGACTGGTCGGTGCGCGTTGATGGTTCGGTCAGCGTCTCCAACGCACGCACCCGCTCGATCAGCCGCTTCCCCGACGAGGCCCTCATCCAGCGCGTGATCGCACAGCTGGAACCGCAGTACGGTCCGCTGCAACTGGACCCGGATGGCCTGTACACCACCGATGGCAGCAGTACTGGTACGGGCTATCGCCTGTACGCGGCAGTAGAGCGGCGCCTGGGTGATCACGTCGTGCTGGGTGCGGCCGGTACCCTGCAGCGCAGCCGCGATTTTTCGCCGAACACGTTCCAGTTGTACCTGCGCTATTCCTTCAAACCGTGGCAGGGCAACCTGCCGTTGCCCGTCTCTCCGCTGGTGCCGTATGGCGAATTCCGCTGACCTGCAACGCCGCCGTCTGCTGCAGGCGACAGTCCTGCTGCCGCTGCTGGGCAGCGCCGGCGTTCGCGCGGCCACCACAGCATCGCGTTGGCCGGCCTGGCAGGTGCTGCAGGACAGCAGCCTGAGCCGCGATGGGCGCATGATCGACCGCAGCCAGGAGGATCAGCGCAGCACATCGGAGGGCCAGTCCTATGCACTGTTCTTCGCGCTGGTCGACAACGATCCTGCACTGTTCGACCGCATCCTGGCCTGGACGCAGGACAATCTCGCAGGCGGTGACATGGCCGCGCGCCTGCCAGGCTGGTTGTGGGGGCAGGGCAAGGAAGGCTGGCGCCTGCTGGACGACAATCCTGCATCCGATTCGGACCTGTGGCTCGCCTACGCACTGCTGGAAGCTGCACGCCTGTGGCGCCGCCCCGCGCTGCAGGCCATCGCCGAAGGCATGCTGGCACAGGTGCGCGCGCGCGAAATCGTGCAGATACCCACGCTGGGGCCGATGCTGCTGCCGGGGCCGCAGGGATTCATCGAAGACGGCGCCACCCGGGTCAATCCGAGCTACCTGCCGCTGCCGTTGCTGCGGCGATTCGCAGCGGTTGATCGCAGCGGCCCCTGGCAGGCGCTGGCCGACAACACCGTGGCCCTGCTGCAGCAGACCAGTCCGCATGGGTTCGCGCCGGACTGGGCCGCGTGGAAGGACGGCAGCTTCATCGTCGATCCGGTGAAAGGGGCTGTGGGTGGCTACGACGCCATCCGCTGTTACACCTGGGCCGGCATGACTGCGCCGCGCGATCCCTTGTTCCGTCGCCAGCTCACCGCTCTGTCCGGCCCTCTGCAGCGCCTGCGCAGCGGTGCGCCGATGTGGGAGAAAATCGACACGCGTACCGGCAAAGGGCAGGGCGAGGGCAACTACGGTTTCCGTGCCGCACTGCTGCCCTACCTGCTGGCACAGGGTGAAACATCCCGCGCCGCGGTGCTGCTTGAAAGCCTGCCCAGCGCCGAACAGCAGCGTGCTGGCGAGCCCGCGTACTATTCGCAGATGCTCACCCTGTTCGGTCGCGGCTGGGCGGAAGGCCGCTGGCGTTTCGCTGCCGACGGACGCCTGCAGCCGCGCTGGTGATGCAACGGCCGGGCGATGCCCGGCGGGCCCATCAACAGGTGATCACTCCAGCGCGTAACGCAGCACGAACAACACCGCCACCAGCCACACTGCCGGATGCACCTCGCGCCAGCGGCCGGTGCCGGCCTTCAGCGCGGCATAGGCAATGAAGCCGAACGCCAGGCCGTTGGCGATGGAATAGGTGAACGGCATCGCCAGCGCACACAGCGCGGCGGGTACGGATTCGGTCAGGTCGCTCCAGTCCACTTCCACCAGTTCGCGCAGCATCAGTCCGGCCACGAACAGCAGCGCCGGCGCGGTGGCATAGCCGGGCACCATCGCCGCCAGCGGCGAGAACAACAGCGCGGCCAGGAACAACGCAGCCACCACCAGAGCGGTCAAACCGGTACGGCCACCCACCTGCACGCCAGAGGCGCTTTCGGCGAAGGCGGTGGTGCTGCTGGTGCCCAGCAGCGAGCCGGCCACAATCGCCGTGCTGTCGGCCAGCAGCGCGCGCCCGAACCGCTTCTGCGCGCCCGGCAGTTTCAGCAGGCCGGCACGGCCGACCACGCCATACAGCGTGCCGGTGGCATCGAACACTTCCACCAGCACGAACACCAGCACCACCTGCAGCAGCACGGCGATCGGCGCGCCGCCGTTGTGGTGCAGCAGGCCAGGCAGGTCCAGCTGCAGGAAGGTCGGCGCCAGGCTCGGCGGCAACGACACCAGCCCGTGGTACTGCAGATCGCCCAACGCCCAGCCGGCCGCGGTCACCGCCAGGATGCCGATCAGGATCGCACCGCGCACACGCCGCGCTTCCAGGATCGCGATCAGCAGGAAGCCGCCCAGTGCCAGCAGCGGCGGCGCGGTATTGAGCGGGCCCAGCGCCACCAGCGTGTCCTCGTTGCCGATGATCACGCCGGATTTCTGCAGCGCGATGATGGCCAGGAACAGGCCGATGCCGGCCACGATCGCCGACCGCAACGACGCCGGAATGCCCGACACCAGCCACGCGCGCACGCCGGTCAGCGACAGCACCAGGAACACCAGGCCGGAAATGAACACCGCCGCCAGCGCCTGCTGCCAGGGCAGCCCGGCAGCGCCGACCACGGTGAAGGCGAAGAACGCATTCAAGCCCATGCCCGGGGCCATGCCTACCGGGAAGTTGGCCGCCAGCGCCATCACCACCGAGCCCAGCGCCGCGGCCAGACAGGTGGCCACGAACACCGCACCGGCGTCCATGCCGGTGGTGCCCAGGATCTCGGGATTGACGAAGACGATGTAGGACATCGTCAGGAAGGTGGTGACACCGGCCAGCAGTTCGGTGCGCACGGTGGTGCCGTGCTGCTGCAGCTGGAACAGGCGTTCGAACAGGGACATCGCAGATCTCTCGTACCTGCACGCCCTGCCGCCCGAAGGACCGGCGGGTGCGTCGCCAGGCGGTTAGAAGTGGTAGTTCAACTTCAGCGTAACGCTGCTGTAGTTGGTATGGAAGCTGCGTCGCGCCGCAGCCGGGTAGTTGGGATCTTCCAGGTAAACCGGGCTGGAGCCCAGATGGGTGTAACGGTACTCCGCACCCGCCGAAAGCTGGTCGCTGAAGCGGTACAGCACGCCTGCGCCGACGTTCGCGCCGGTGGATACATGGGACGCGCGGGTTTCGAATTCGGCCACGCGGCAGCCATTGGTGGCCTCCACCAGCGACTTGTCGCAGCCCAGCGAAAACTCCTGGCGGGCCACGCTCACGCCGGCGCTGACGTACGGCAGCCACTGGCCCGCCGCGTAACCCAGCGTCAGGTTGACTGCGCCCGAACGGGTCACCGCATCCTTGCCGTAGTAGGGGCTGTACTGGTGGTTGTCGCGGTCCTTCCACTCCTGGGTGATGTTGCCGAAGGAAAGGGTGCCTTCGATCCCGGCAACCACATTGTTGTCGAACTGCCAGTTGCGGCCGGCCTGCAGCCCGCCAGCAAAGCCACGGATGCTTTTTTCAGAGGCATTGGCGTTGCTGCGGTCCTGGCTGTGGCCTTCGCCATGGCTGGCATGGGCACCCAGGTAGATGCCTTCCCAGTTCGCCGGCGCGGCCGCGGCAGTGCCCGACAGCAGCAGCGCTGCCGTGGTGGAGATCAGTGCTTTCATGGTGTTTTCCTACGAGGGGGATGAATCGGGTGCGTAGGAAAACCGAAGCGTTGGGCCGGGAACATACAACGAGTTGCAAAGTACGGAGGATGCCGCGTGCGACAAGGAATCAACACCGCTTTACACGGGCAGCCTTCAGCCGGGTCGCGTTGAAGCGCGTCGCGAAAGGGTCAAAAGCGTCAACAAAAATCGATTGCGGCCCATGAAAGGCGAAAGGCCGCGCGAGCGCGGCCTTTCGTTCTTGCTTACTTCAGCGCCTTGAAGCGCAGGCGCTTCGGCGCAGCGTCGTCGCCCATGCGGCGGCGCTTGTCTTCTTCGTACTCGCGGTAGTTGCCCTGGAAGAACTCCACGTGCGAATCGCCTTCGAACGCCAGGATGTGGGTCGCGATGCGATCCAGGAACCAGCGGTCATGCGAAATGACGAACGTGTTGCCCGGGAACTCCAGCAGCGCATCTTCCAGCGCACGCAGGGTTTCGATGTCCAGATCGTTGGACGGTTCGTCGAGCAGCAGCACGTTGCCACCCTGCAACAGGGTCTTGGCCATGTGCAGGCGGCCACGCTCACCACCGGAAAGCGAGCCGACCATCTTCTGCTGGTCCTGGCCCTTGAAGTTGAAGCGGCCGATATAGGCGCGCGACTGGATCTCGATGCCGTTGATGTTGAGGATGTCCAGGCCGCCCGCGATTTCCTGGAACACGCTGTGGTTGCCTTCCAGCGCGTCGCGGCTCTGGTCCACGTAGGACAGCTGCACGGTCGGGCCGACCACGATCTCGCCGGTGTCCGGCTTTTCCTGGCCGGTGATCATCTTGAACAGGGTCGACTTACCGGCACCGTTGGGGCCGATGATGCCGACGATGGCGCCCGAGGGCACCAGGAAGTTCAGGTTGTCGAACAGCAGGCGGTCGCCGAACTTCTTGGAGACGTTCTTGAATTCCATCACCGCCTGGCCCAGGCGCTCGCCCGGCGGGATGAAGATTTCATTGGTCTCGTTGCGCTTCTGGTAATCGACCGACTGCAGCTCTTCCAGGCGAGCCAGACGGGCCTTGCCCTTGGTGCGGCCGCCCTTGGCGTTCTGGCGCGACCACTCCAGTTCCTTCTGGATCGCCTTCTGGCGAGCCTTTTCCTGGTTGTCTTCCTGCTTCAGGCGCTCATCCTTCTGGGTCAGCCAGTCGGTGTAGTTGCCCTTCCACGGAATGCCGCGGCCACGGTCCAGTTCCAGGATCCACTCGGCGGCGTTGTCCAGGAAGTAGCGATCATGGGTGACCGCCACGACGGTGCCGGTGTAGCGCGCCAGGAACTGTTCCAGCCATTCCACCGACTCGGCGTCGAGGTGGTTGGTCGGTTCGTCGAGCAGCAGCATGTCCGGCTTCTGCAGCAGCAGGCGGCACAGCGCCACACGGCGCTTTTCACCACCGGACAGCTTGCCGACGATGGCATCCCACGGCGGCAGGCGCAGCGCATCGGCGGCCACGTCCAGCTGGTTTTCCAGCGTGTGCGCATCGCCGGCGGCGAGGATCGCCTCCAGGCGCTCCTGTTCCTTGGCCAGCGCGTCGAAATCGGCGCCTTCTTCGGCATAGGCGGCGTAGACCGCGTCCAGCGCAGCCTGTGCCTGCAGCACTTCGCCCACGCCTTCTTCAACCGCTTCACGCACGGTCTTGGTCGGGTCCAGCTCCGGTTCCTGCGCCAGGTAGCCAACCTTGATGCCGGCCTGCGGACGGGCTTCGCCCTCGAAATCGGTGTCCACGCCGGCCATGATCTTCAGCACGGTGGACTTGCCGGCGCCGTTCAGGCCCAGCAGGCCGATCTTCGCGCCCGGGAAGAAGGACAGCGAGATGTCCTTGATGATCTGCCGCTTGGGCGGGACCACCTTGGACACGCGGTTCATGGTGTAGATGTATTGCGAGGACATGAGGTCTCCGTAGGCGCGACCCTGCGCCCGGTCCGTCACGGGGAACTTCCCGTTGCGGCAGCGGGCACAGACTGAATGGAATACCCCCAATTATAGCCGGAACCGCTTACGCCCCGCGCCGTCCGCAGCGCCCGGGGCTGGCCGAGGACTGAATGGGCCGTCACAGTCCCGCAGCGGGAAGCGTTTCCAGCCGGAAACCGTTCAGATCGAATGCGCAATATGGGCTCACCACCCACCCAGCAGAGGTCTCCCATGCACATCCATCGACTCATGGCCGGCGCCGTGGCCTCTGTACTGGCGCTGGGCGCCATCGCCCCGGCCTTCGCCGACAACGACCACCGTGGTCGCGACCATGACCGCCGTGAATGGCGCGAAGATCGCCGCGAGTGGCGCCACGACCGTCGCGACTGGGAACGCGACCGCCGCGAAGCGCGCCGTGACTACCGCCACGACCGCCGCTACGACCATGGCTACTACCGCCCGGCACCGCCGCCGCCGCGCGTGGTCTACAGCCCGGGCTACCGGCCCGGCTATGGCTATGGCTGGCAGCGCGGCCACCGCTATCGCGATTACTACCGCGGCCCGATCTACGTGGTGAACGACTACCCGCGCTACCACCTGCGCCGCCCGCCGTCCGGCCACCACTGGATCCGCGATGACCGCGGCAACATGCTGCTGGTGGCCGTGGCAACCGGCATCATCGCCGACTACATCATCAACAACCGTTGATGCAGCGCCAGGGTCGGATCCCTTTCCAACGGAAAGGGCTCTGACCCCACACCGCCATTCGACACCATACGGGGCCGGATTCGTTCGTCGAATCCGGCCCCGGTCGTTTCGGCCCCAGCAGGCCGGGGCGGGGCTACAATCAATGGCTGAGCCGCATCCCTTTCCCCGCCTGCTGGAGTAACCGATGTTCCCGCGTGACGTCCGCATCGAAACCTACGATCCCGAACTGGCCAAGGCCATCGCCGCCGAAACCCAGCGCCAGGAAGACCACGTCGAGCTGATCGCCAGCGAGAACTACACCAGCCCGGCGGTGATGGAAGCCCAGGGCAGCCAGCTGACAAACAAGTACGCCGAAGGCTACCCGGGCAAGCGCTACTACGGCGGCTGCGAGTACGTGGACATCGCCGAACAGCTGGCGATCGACCGCCTCAAGCAGCTGTTCGGTGCCGACTACGCCAACGTGCAGCCGCACAGCGGTTCGCAGGCCAACCAGGCCGTGTACTTCGCGCTGCTGCAGCCGGGCGACACCATCCTCGGCATGAGCCTGGCCCACGGCGGCCACCTCACCCACGGTGCCAAGGTCAACGCCTCGGGCAAGCTGTTCAACGCCGTGCAGTACGGCGTCAACGACCAGGGCCTGATCGATTACGACGAAGTCGAGCGCCTGGCCCTGGAGCACAAGCCGAAGATGGTCGTGGCCGGCTTCTCGGCCTACTCGCAGGTGATCGACTGGGCGCGCTTCCGCGCCATCGCCGACAAGGTCGGTGCCTACCTGTTCGTCGACATGGCGCACGTCGCCGGCCTGGTTGCTGCTGGCGTCTACCCGAGCCCGCTGGAACATGCGCACGTGGTCACCTCGACCACCCACAAGACCCTGCGCGGCCCGCGCGGCGGCATCATCGTCGCCAAGGGCGCCGACGAAGACCTGGTCAAGAAGCTGCAGTCGATCGTGTTCCCGGGCATCCAGGGCGGTCCGCTGATGCACGTCATCGCCGGCAAGGCCGTGGCCTTCAAGGAAGCGCTGGAGCCGGGCTTCAAGACCTACCAGCAGCAGGTGGTGAAGAACGCGCAGGCGATGGCCAACACGCTCATCGCACGCGGCTACAAGATCGTCTCCGGTGGCACCCAGAACCACCTGATGCTGGTCGACATGATCGGCAAGGACGTGTCCGGCAAGGACGCGGAAGCCGCACTGGGCAAGGCCCATATCACCGTCAACAAGAACTCGGTGCCGAACGACCCGCGTTCGCCGTTCGTGACCTCGGGCCTGCGCCTGGGCACCCCGGCGGTGACCACCCGCGGTTACCTGGAACAGGACTGCGTGGACCTGGCCAACTGGATCGCCGACGTGCTCGACGCCCCGGCCGATGAGGCCGTGATCGCCCGCGTGCGTGATGCGGTCAGCGCGCAGTGCCGCAAGTACCCGGTCTACGGTTGATCGGGCACTGGGGTCGGAGCCCTTCCCTGTGGGAAGGGTTCTGACCCCGGCACCGGAGTACCCGCGCATGGATGAGCGCCGCCTCAGGTATCTCTATGCAGCCTTGGCTGTGCTCTTCGGCCTGCCCAGCCTGGTAGGCGGCGGGGCCGCAGCGATGCTGCTGCTGTTGATGGGCCTGGGCCAGTTTGGTCACGGCACCCTGGCATCGGTGACGCTGATGCCGCTGTGGGGCCTGGCCGGCCTGGCCGGCTGCCTGGCCTGGCTGTGGCTCAGTGCGGGTTACCTGATGCACGGACGTGCCGGCCTGCGGGTGCGGCCGGTCTGGTGGTGGATGTTGCTGGCCGGAGGTCTGGCCGCCTTGCCGCCGCTGGGGCTGGCGGCGTGGTGGAGCGTCAAGGTTCACGCCGAAGGCTTCGGACTGCTGCTGCTGGGGCCGTCGATGCTGGTCCCGGCCGCCATGCTGTTGTGGCTGCGACCATGCACGTGAAGCAAGCGGCCAGCAAGGAGATTCGAACGCATGGATGAGCGCCTGCACAAACGCCTGTATATCGCCCAATGCCTGCTGCTGGGGTTGCCTGCACTGGTGGCCGGTGGCGGCGTCGCCGGCTTCGGTATCTACACCTTCCTGACGCGCCACGGCCTGATGCGCGGCGACGAAGGGGCGGTGCTGTTGCTGTGGGCGCTGGCGGGTGTGATCGGCTTGCTGGCCTGGTTGTGGCTCAGCATCCGCTACCTGCGGCTAGGGCGCGATGGCCTGCGGCGCACCGCCCGTATTCCCTGGATCGGCTTGGCGCTGGGCGCCATGGCGGCGCTGGCGGTGATCGGCGTGGTGCTTTTCAGCTTGTTTGCCGGCAGCCCCTGGCAGGTACTGGGCTATCTGGTGCTGGGCGTGCCGCTGCTGGTGCCGGCTGCGCATCTGGTGTGGTTGCGTCGCGCTCCGGGCCTTGCCGGACAAGGCTGATTGCCGCCTGCATTTGCTGCAAAACCCCTTCTCAGGTACCGTTGCGACGCTACCACGACCGTGGCAGCAGGTATTTCCCTGAGCCAGGCGTTCAATGCATTGCCCCTTCTGCCAGCATGCCGATACACGGGTCATCGACTCGCGCGTCTCCGAAGACGGCGCGACGATTCGCCGTCGGCGTGAGTGCGAGGCGTGCAACGAACGCTTCAGTACGCTGGAAACCGTTGAACTGAAGCTGCCGGCCATCGTCAAGAGCGATGGCACCCGTGAAGCCTTCGATGCCCGCAAGGTCCGCGCCGGCTTTGACCGCGCGCTGCAGAAGCGTGCGGTGCCGGAAGAGAAGATCGAGGCGGCGGTGCGCGCAGTGGTGCACCAGCTGCGCATCAGCGGCGAACGCGAGGTGCCGTCGATCAAAGTCGGCGAGTTCGTGATGAACGAACTGCGCAAGCTTGACCATGTCGGTTATGTGCGTTTCGCTTCGGTCTATCGCAGCTTCGAGGACGTGGCCGATTTCCGCGAAGAAATCGAGAAGCTCGAACGCGACCTGCCTTCCAGCACCGAGCAGTTGCAGCTGCTGGGCGATGTGATTGCCCTGACCAAGAAAAAGAAGGGCTGACGGCCTCTGCTTCGGTAGCCGCCAACCTTGGTTGGCGCCGTGCCGCCCATCCACGCATGGCGTGGATCTACTGGGCCTTGGCTGGCACCGTGCTGACGGCGGTACCATGGCGGCATGAGCATATCGTTCACCGTCCTTGACCACCTGCACATGGCCGCCGCATTGCGGCTTGCCGAACGCGGTGCCTATACCACCCGTCCCAATCCGATGGTCGGCTGTGTGATCGCCCATGGCGAGCGCGTGGTCGGGCAGGGCTGGCACCAGCGCGCTGGCGGCCCGCATGCCGAAGTATTCGCCTTGCGCGAGGCCGGCACCGAAGCGCGTGGTGCCACCGCCTACGTCACCCTGGAACCCTGCGCGCATTACGGCCGTACGCCGCCGTGCGCACTGGCGCTGATCGAAGCCGGCGTGTCGCGCGTGGTCGCGGCGATGCGCGACCCGTTCCCGAAAGTCGATGGCGGTGGTTTCGATCTGCTGCGCGACGCCGGCATCGAGGTTGCCGAGGGCTTGATGGCGGCGCAGGCGCGCGAACTCAACAAAGGCTTCCTGTCGCGCGTGGAGCGCGGTCGTCCGTGGTTGCGGGTGAAGCTGGCCGCCAGCCTCGATGGCCGTACCGCGATGGCCGACGGCAGCTCGAAGTGGATCACCGGCCCCGCCGCTCGCGAAGATGTGCAGCACTGGCGCGCGCGCGCTGGCGCGATCCTCACCGGCGCCGACACCGTCATCGCCGACGACCCGATGCTGACCGTGCGCCTGGCTGACACTGAAGTCATGCCGCCCCTGCGCGTCGTCCTCGATTCCCGCCTGCGCTCGCTGGAATGCAGCCGTGTGCGCGAAGGTGGGGCGCCCACGCTGTACCTGCACGATGCAATGATCAGCCCGCCCGACGCTGCCGATGCTGCGTTCGCCAGCGTGGCGGTGCGTCACGGTCGCCTTGATCTGGGCGCGGTGTTGGCACTGCTGGCCGAGCGCGGCATCAACGAGGTGCACACCGAAGCCGGTGCAACGCTGGCCGGCGCGCTGGTGCGTGGTGGGTGGGTGGACGAGTTGCTGATGTACCAAGCGCCAACACTGCTGGGCGACAGCGGCCGCCCGTTGCTGGCCGACCTCGGCATCGACGTGATGGACCAACAGCGTCGATTGCATGTGGTCGACCAGCGCCAGGTGGGCGACGACCTGCGCCTGCTGCTACGCGTGTAAGGCGAGACGTTCATTCACGCATGACGTGGATCTACCTTGCCCTGGTAGATGCCGACCTTGGTCGGCGCATTTGCTTCAAGTGCCCGGACACTCTGCCAGCGGACTCTACACAGTTCAGAGGTATCCTCATCCACCCCGCATGCATCCCAAACATCCAGCGGTAGCAGCCCGGCCAGCACCTGCAGGGTGTATGCCTGCTCGTGCGAGGGAGCAGCAGCAGCAGATGTGTTCCACCACAGAACGCCCAGCAGGAAGCACAGGTGTCTCATCGGCGCTGCCAATCGACCCCTCGTTGCTCCTGCCGCCATCAGTGCGTCTGCTTGGATGATTCGTTGTCACGTTTGGCTCCGCGGATCACGTTGAAGCGAAACACCGCCTCGACGGCACCGCCCTCATCGCGACCGTTACGGTGTGCGGGCAGGTAACACCACTCCTGTGCGGCGTCCATCGCGGCAGCTTCCAGCAGGGCATTGCCACTGGACTGCACCACACGAACATCCAGAAGGCGGCCACCCGTGTCTACTTGCATCTGCAGGCGCACCATGCCGCTTTCGCGAGCCCTAACGGGAAAAACAACCTGGCGCGCAGCGCGGGTGGTGGGCTCGATCGAGACGCTGTCGCCGCGCTCGGTGAATACACTGCAGTCGGCGCGTGGGGTGAAGGTCCGGGTCGGCGTTGAGGCAAAGCGCTGCAGGCAAGTCACAACGTCGTCGTCTTCCCTGCAACCTGGCTTCTCGGTCTGCAGGCGACTCTGGGGCTGCTCGGGCCCGACTCCGCCGGCGGGTGGCGGTGCGCATGCGCCCAGTCCGGCCAGCGCAGACAGAAGAACCGTGCTGCGCAGATTCACTCGGTCACCGGCCCCGCAGGCGGCTCACTGCGATAGCCTTCCCACAGCGCGCGGTTCCGTTCATGGGTTCCGCGGCAATAGGCAGCGGCCAGCTCCGGCCCCAGCGCTCTCACCTTTTCTTCCACGGCATCCTGCAGGGTGGTGCCACGCTGCAGTGGGCTATCCGGATCATAGCGTTCGGCGAACTCAAGTTGAGCATCCAACATCAGGTCGCATGCGGGAATGCCCGAGTACGCGGTGACCGCTTCCGCTTTGATCTGCTCGTTCCATTCCTGGAAGGGAAGCAGCTGCTTCCAGAGTTTTGGAGTAAGGAGCAACATGTCACCACTGACCCACGGGCCGTTGCTGCCGGCACGGAAAAATTCGGCCTTGGCGTCATAGGTCCTGTCGGGGGCCTTGGTCAGGGCAGAAGCAAACTGGCCCATGATGGATCCGAGTGCGTTCGTCTTGTCTTCTTCTGTTCGAAATCGCTCGCGACTTTCGCGGTAGGATTCGAAGAAAATGGAAGAATCAGGAAGTGTGCAGCGGTAGTTGATGGTGAAACGATCATAAGACTCACCGCTATCAATTGCGATTACCCAGCAACGAATGGTGTTCCATCTTGCCCTCATTGCAGTGGCGACCGGCTGCCCATATTCCGCAGTCAGACCTTCGACTTCGTAAAGGCCGTCAATGATGCTTGTGATATCGGGGTAATCGCTCGGATCTGCTGTCTGCAAGCTCTTTCTCAGCGCGACTTTGGCTTTCTCATCGTTCTGGGTAATTACGCGCGACAACGCGTCAAAGGTTTCCTCCAGCGAAAGTTCGGCGGGCTCTGTGCCCGTGACAACGAACGGTGCGCTAAGCAGCAGAGCGAGAATCGGCTTCAGCATGACAGAACGTGGTGACTCGGAATGACACTCAAGGATGTCTGCGAACTGCACTCGCGTCCATGCAACTTTTCCTAAATTCCTGCCCTGTCGCGTTCGGATCCTTCGTGTTGCGGCAGTGGCTGGATTTCTTCATGGCCGGTCTCGGCATCCAGACCCTGGGCCAGCAGCAGCGCCTGCGTGTGGTCGAGTAACGCCAGGTGGGGGATGACTTACGCCTGTTGCTGCGGAAGCAGTCACTCCGGTAACGTCAACAACATCTGTATCCACTCGTGCAGCGGCGGCAGGTCCTGCGGGCCCCAGGCATCAGCCTCACCTGCGCGGGCCATGGTGACGCGGGCGCTGTAGGTTCGCTTCGGCGCCCGCTGCAGCAGATCCATCCACACCCGGGTCCCGACGAGGTCATCGTGCGCCATCTGCTCGCGAAGTTCGGGCGCGGGTGTGCCGTCCGAAAGTGCTGCGTAATCGGGCATCTGACAGCTGTAATCGACGATCGAAATCTGGACGCCATCGCGATCGCTGCGCTTGCTGTCAGTGCTGCGGCAGCGCGTCTGCCGCAGTGCTTCGGCCATGATCGGCGACAGTTCGCGGCCCAGGTGCGTCTGCGCGTCATCTTCCGGTGCTTCGCCGATCATCATCCGCTCCACCGTCGCCTCCCAGCGCTCGCTGAGCGGTGGCATGTCGATCATGGCCGAGACCTGTGCTGCCGCCTCTTCATCGCCTTCCAGCAGGTAGCGCGCGAACAGATCGAAGCTCTCCTCGGGCGAGGGCATGGGCGTCTGCGCCCCCGCCGAGGTGGCGACGAACATCAAGGCAAGCATTGATGGCAGATGCAGGCGGTTGCGCACGTCAGCGATCCCCGCCGGGCGGGTGCTCGTTCCACTCGAAGAACGGCAGGAAGGCATCGGCCAGTGTCCCCATCAGCGGCGAGGGGTCTGCCCGCCAGCGACCGCCGCTATCGCGTTCGAAGGCCAGCGTGACATTCCGCTCCCGATCCGGCGCATCGGCGAGCAGCTGCGTGTACGCCGCCGCCAGTGCCGGCGCCATCTGTGGCGGGTGCGGGCCATTGAACGGCACCGGGTGTTGCCGGTACACGGGCAGCAGCGCCGCCAGATCCGGCAGGGCGCAACGGTAGTCCACCAGGGCACTGTCACCGTCAGGCCCGTGCGGGTACTGCACGCTGTCGGTCGTGCATCGCACCGAGGCCTGCCGCGCACGCAGCGCGGCCGCCGCCTGCGGCCAATCGGCCATTTCCGGTGCGTCGTCCAGGTGGCTCACACCGGCCAGGGCCGCAGCGATGGCCACACCCTTGTCGCCTTGCATGTACTGCGCCAACGCACGCTGTGCAGGCGCATCGCCGTGCACGATCACCTGTGCAAACAGATCGAATACCTGCGCGTCCGGAAATGCCGCAGAACCTGCCCGCGCACTACTGAAGGCCAGCAGCAGCGCTGCCAGCCCCCATGTCTTCAACACGGCCCTCTCAGGCGCACGCATCGGTCCACATCATCTCGGCCATCGGACGCAGTGCCTTGCACTCCTGCGTCATTTCCTCGGCCGACATCACCTGCGTCTTGGCCTTCAACTCTTCGGTCATCGCATCCACACCGCTGATCTGGTCCGGTGCGATCTTCGCCACGCAGCTGCGGTGCTGCTGCAGCAGCAGATCGCAGGCCGGCACGCCGGTCACCTTCGGTGCCTTGGCTGCTTCAACGTCCTTCATCCAGCCATCGAACGGCGCCAGCGCATCCAGCACCGGGCCCACCAGATCATCGAAGTTGCTGCTGTACCAGTAGCCCTTGTCCTTGGCGGTGTACAGGGTGAGGGTGCCGGTCACGGCCTTGCGCGGGCCACTCTGCAGGGCCTGGGTATAGGCCTCGGTGAAGCGCGCGCGCGGAGCCTTGTCCTCACCCGTCAGGCTGGCCAGGAACAACGGCTGCACGCTGCCCAGGTCGGCCAGCTGGCAGCTGAAATCAACCTTGGCGATCTTCTGGTCGTCCACGAATTCGTTGTCTTCCACCGTGCTGCGCGTGGCACGGCACTGCGAGGCCTTCAGCGCCTTGGCGTACATCGCTTTCGCCGCTGCCGGATCGCCCTTCACTCCGGCCACGTCCAGCACGATCTGCCACGGCTCGGCCAACGCCTGGGCCATCATGCCCGGCACCGGCGTTACCGAGTCCTGGCCGTCGAAGGCCGGCTTCAATGCATC
The DNA here is from genome assembly GCF_040548715.1 of Stenotrophomonas sp. 2694. Classification (NCBI taxonomy): domain Bacteria; kingdom Pseudomonadati; phylum Pseudomonadota; class Gammaproteobacteria; order Lysobacterales; family Lysobacteraceae; genus Stenotrophomonas; species Stenotrophomonas sp. 2694. The sequence goes on along the minus strand of NZ_JBEPSG010000006.1, from coordinate 99,440 downwards.
GTTTAGCGTGCGCGTGGCGGCGGCATCGTCTTCCAGCAATGCGCGTGCGTACAGATCGAAGGTCTGTTCGGGGCTCAGCTGCGCCGGGGCAGCCGCGGCGAACAACGGGGCGCACAGCAGTGCGGTGGCCAGCAGGCCGCGGATCGGGGTCTTCATGACGGTGTTCCTGTTCCAGAGGGCGGCAAGCCTAGCGCAATTGTCATTGCATTCGATGGCGTGCGACAGCCAAGCGCATTGCGCGTGGCGGCCAACAAAAAACGGGCCCCTTGCGGAGCCCGTTCGATCGCACGACGAGGATCGGGCAATCAGAAGCTGGCGCGCACGCCGGCCGAGTACTGGGTGACGTCGCGGTAGCCGGAGATCTCGCCCACCAGACCCCAGGTACGGGTGAAGTTGATCTGACCACCGAGGGTGCCGACCCAGGTGCCCTTGAACTCGTTGCCACCGTCCATGTAACCGGCCTTGATCCAGGCTTCGGTCATGCGCGAAGGCTTGCCACGCAGGCCCATGGTGGCGCGCACCAGGTTGGTGTGGTCCTTCACGGTGAAGCGGCCGTAGTCCACGTCCTTGACGGTGATTTCAGCCTGCTGGCGGACCCAGGCGATGTCGGCGGTGTAGTCGACGCGGTCGCTGAAGGGCATGTGGTAACCGATGCCCAGCTCCGGCTGGTTCAGCTTGAGCTTCATCGAGCCGTAGTCGTAGTCGTACGACTTGCTGCCGTAGTTCCAGCCGCCGAACACGTGCACCTGCTCGGCCAGCGCGATCGAACCGCGCACGTAGCCACCATCAACCTTCGGGTCGTTGAACACGTCGTCGTCGGTCTTGACCTGGGTCCAGCCGCCTTCGACGTAGGTGTAGCTCAGGGCGTCGGCGGAGGCCGAGAACGGGGCAGCGGCCAGCAGGGCGGCCACGATCAGGATCTTGCGCATGGGAATTCCTGTGAATTTCAGTCCATTGGCGGCCCACCTGTGCGGCAGTCCGTGGCGACCTCATGTCGTCCGACCGCCGATTTTAATGAAAGTTTTACGAAATGCGAGCGACGGCCGTCACAGGCTCGGACGCGCCCGGGTGGGGTCAGAGCCCTTTCCTGCGGAAAGGGATCCGACCCCCGGGGCATCCGGCCCCGTTCAGCCCGGGCTGTTACACTTGGCGGGCCGGTTCGCCGGTACACAAACGTCTTCAGGGCGGGGTGCAATTCCCCACCGGCGGTAGGTGCGCAAGCACGAGCCCGCGAGCGCCCCGGCCTTACCGTCGGGGGTCAGCAGATCCGGTCCAATGCCGGAGCCGACGGTCATAGTCCGGATGAAAGAAGACGGTGCCACAGGGCCTTTGCGGCCCTGCGCCCGCCTGTTTGCCTTGCGGCGTTTTTCGCTCACTTTTCGCGGAGAACGTTACTTGTTTACTGGAATCATTGAAGGCGTCGGCCGTCTGGCCGCACGCGAATCCATCGGCGGCGATGTCCGCTTCACCTTCAACGTCGGCAGCCTGCCGTTCGACAACGTGCAGATGGGCGAGAGCATCGCCATCAACGGCGTCTGCCTCACCGTCATCGCGTTCGACGCCGGCAGCTTCCAGGCCGATGCGTCCACCGAGACCCTGGGCCTGACCACGCTGGGCCAACTGGCCGAAGGTGCGGTCATCAACCTCGAACGTGCCATGCGCCCGACCGACCGCCTCGGCGGCCATCTGGTCAGCGGCCACGTCGACGGCCTCGGCCAGGTCCTGTCCATCCGTGAAGATGCGCGTGCCCAGCGCTGGCGTTTCGCCGCGCCGGCCGCCCTGCGCCGTTACATCGCCAAGAAGGGCTCGATCTGCGTGGACGGTGTCAGCCTCACCGTCAACGAAGTGGACGAGGAAGGCTTTGAAGTAGCGCTGATCCCGCACACCGTGGCCAATACCGCGTTCTCCGCCACCGGCGTGGGCAGCGCGGTGAACCTGGAAATCGACCTGGTCGCTCGTTATGTCGAGCGGTTGCTCGGAGTGCCGACCAACGGTCAGCACCCACAGGGAGATACCCCATGAACTTCGCCCCCATTCCCGACATCCTGGAAGACATCCGCCTCGGCCGCATGGTCGTCATCGTCGATGACGAAGACCGCGAGAACGAAGGCGACCTGATCATGGCCGCCGAGCTGGTCAAGGCCAGCGACATCAACTTCATGGTCACCCATGGCCGCGGCCTGGTGTGCCTGCCGCTCACCCGCACCCGCGCCGCCGACCTCGGCCTGGCGCCGATGGTGCAGGCCAATACCGCGCAGTTCCAGACCAACTTCACCGTCAGCATCGAAGCGGCCGAGGGCGTGACCACCGGCATCTCGGCACACGACCGCGCGCATACCATCCGCACCGCGGTGAAGCCCAATGCCAAGCCGTCGGACCTGCACCAGCCGGGCCACATCTTCCCGCTGATTGCCCAGCCCGGTGGCGTGCTGACCCGCGCCGGCCACACCGAAGCCGGCGTCGACCTGGCCATGCTGGCCGGGCTGGAACCGGCCGGCGTGCTGGTGGAGATCCTCAACCCGGACGGCAGCATGGCGCGCCGCCCGGAGCTGGAAGTGTTCGCCCGCGAGCACGGCCTGAAGATGGGCTCCATCGCCGACCTGATCGCCTACCGCCTGGCCACCGAAAAGACCGTCGAGCGCGTGGACGAACGTGATATCGACACCGAGTTCGGTCCGTTCAAGCTGGTCACCTACCGCGACCGCATCGCCCACGACCTGCATTTCGCCCTGGTCCGCGGCACCCCGGATGCGGACACGCCCACCCTGGTGCGCGTGCAGGTGGAAAACCCGCTGGCCGACCTGCTGCACTGGCGCCGTGATGACTTCGGCGTGGCGGCCACCGATGCCCTGCGCGTGATCGCCGCGGAAGGCAGTGGCGTGATGGTGGTGCTGTCGGCCCCGCGCGACGGCGAAGCGCTGTTGGCCCGCCTGCGCCAGCAGCCGGCGCCGGTGGTGCCGGGCAAGGACAAGGATGTGGGCCAGTGGCGCCGCAACGGTGCCGGCGCGCAGATCCTGTCCGACCTGGGCCTGGGCAAGCTGCGCGTGCTGGGCACGCCCCGCCGCCAGATCGGACTGGCCGGCTATGGCCTGGAAGTGGTGGAGACGGTCACCCCGTGACCGCTTCGCCGGCCGCCCCATGACCGGTAGTGCCGGCCGCTGGCCGGCAACCCCGGTAATGCTGGTCACCCGATAACCGGTAGTGCCGGCCGCTGGCCGGCAACCTCAGGGAACTGCAGTTGCCGGCCAGCGGCCGGCGCCGGGGGGGGGGGGGGGGGGGCGGGGCCCGCCCCCCCCCCCCCCCGCCCCCCCGGGGGGGCCCCCCCCCCCCCCCCGCCACTACCCGGGGTGTAGAGCCAGCGGTTGGCACACGGGGGCAGCAGCCACGGCCGGGGCCCATCCACGGTAGAATTACCCCTTAATCGAATCCCAAGCCGCATATGAGCCACTACGAAGGCGATCTTCGCACTCCCGAATCGGCGCGCTTCGCCATCCTGGCCAGCCGCTGGAACGCCCGCATCACCGATGTGCTGGTTGCTGGCGCCCGCCAGAGCCTGGCCGGCAACGGCATTGCCGAAGCCAACATCGACGTGATCCGCGTGCCGGGTGCCTGGGAGCTGCCGCTGGTCGCCGCGCGCCTGGCCGCCGCCCACGAACACGCCGCCATCCTCACCCTGGGTTGCGTGATCCGTGGCGACACCCGCCACTACGAACACGTGGCCGACCGCTGTGCCGAAGGCCTGATGCGCGTGCAGCTGGACTTCGGCGTGCCGGTGCTGAACGGCGTGCTGGCCGTGGAACGCGTGGAAGATGCCGAGGCCCGCGCAGGCGGCAGCCACGGCAACAAGGGCGAGGAAGTCGCGCTCGCCGCATTGGAAATGGTCAACCTTCTGGAGCAGCTGCCATGAACAAGAACACCCAGGGCAAGCCCTCCGGTAAACCCGTCCGCCGCGATGGCATCGATCCGGTGCTGCGCTCGCGCGCGCGCCGTCGTGCCGTGCAGGCCATCTATGCCTGGCAGATCTCCGGCGGCAACGGCCAGTCGCTGATCGCCCAGTTCGCCCACGAACAGGCCCGCGAAATCGCCGACCTGGCGTACTTCGAAGCGCTGGTGCATGGCGTGCTCGACAACCGTCGCGACATCGACGAAGCCTTCGGCCCGTACCTGGACCGTGGCATCGACGAAGTGGACGCGATCGAACGCGCCGTGCTGCGCCTGGCCGGTTACGAACTGCGTTACCGCCTGGACGTGCCGTACCGCGTGGTGATCAACGAAGCCATCGAATCGGCCAAGCGCTTCGGTTCCGAACATGGCCACACCTACGTCAACGGCGTGCTGGATCGTGCCGCCGTGGAATGGCGCAAGGTCGAATCGGGTCACTGACCCACCTGTGGTAATGCCGGCCGCTGGCCGGCAACTGCAGGGATTCTGAGGTTGCCGGCCTGCGGCCGGCACTACCGCCCACCGCGCACGGCGCGGCACGTACAAACGCGGGAGCGCCCCATGTCCCTGGCCGAATTCGCCCTCATCGACCGCATCCGCGCCCGCACCGTCGAGCGCGACGACATCGTGCTCGGCATCGGCGATGACGCCGCGCTGCTGCAGCCGCGCCCGAACGAGCAACTGGTGGTCACCGCCGACACGCTCAACAGCGGCGTGCATTTCCCGGCCGAGACCCCGGCGTTCGACATCGGCTGGAAGACGCTGGCCGTCAACCTGTCCGACCTCGCCGCGATGGGCGCGCGCCCGGCCTGGTGCACGCTGGCGCTGTCGCTGCCCGAAGCCAGCGAAGACTGGATCGATGCCTTCGCCGATGGCTTCTTCGCGCTGGCCGACCAGCACGACATCGCCCTGATCGGCGGTGACACCACGCGTGGCCCCCTGTCGCTGTCGGTTACCGCGATGGGCCAGGTGTCACGCGGCCAGGCGCTGCGTCGTGATCGCGCACAGATTGGCGATGACATCTGGGTCAGCGGCACCCTCGGCGATGCTGCCGGTGCGCTGCGCCTGTGGCAGCAGGGCGCATTGAACGTCACTGCCGCCACCTTGCTGGCCGACTACGAAACCCTGCGCCTGCGCCTGCTGCGTCCCACCCCGCGCGTCACCCTGGGCCTGCGGCTGCGTGCATTCGCGCATGCCGCCGTGGACATCTCCGATGGCCTGCTGGCCGACCTGGGCCACATCGCCGCACGCAGCGGCGTACGCGCCGAAGTCGACGCCGATGCATTGCCGATGTCGTCGGCACTGCGCGAACTGCTCGGCCGCGATGGCGCCCGTGACTGCGCGCTGCACGGCGGCGACGACTACGAACTGTGCTTCACCGCCGCCGCCGACCAGCGCGACGCGCTGCACTACGTCGCCGAATCGCTGGACGTGCCGATCACCCGCATCGGCCGCATCATGGAAGGGCAGGGCGTGCACACCGAAGGCCACGACGGCCCGAGCGGATACGAGCATTTCGCCTGACACATGAGAACGCCGGGCATGGCCCGGCGCCACCGCGTTGCTCTGGTAGGTGCCAACCTTGGTTGGCACGGATGTGTCAGGCCTTCGTGCCCACGCTGCGTCGACCAAGGTCGATGCCTACCAGAACGCCGGGCATGGCCCGGCGCTACCGTGTTGCTCTGGTAGGTGCCAACCTTGGTTGGCACGGATGTGTCAGGGTTGCGCGCCAACGCTGCGTCGACCAAGGTCGACGCCTACCAGAACGCCGGGCATGGCCCGGCGCTACCGTGTTGCTCTGGTAGGTGCCAACCTTGGTTGGCACGGATATGTCAGGCCTTCGTGCCGACACTGCGTCGACCAAGGTCGACGCCCACCAACGCGGGGCACATCGGCGTTGCCCGGCGTAACCTTTAAACGTGCGGAACGGGTGCGCCAAAGCGGTTGCCGCCCGGCGTGCTGGGCAGCAGCAGGAACACCAGCAGCACCAAGCCTGCAAACGGGACCATTGCCAACAGCAGCCACCAGCCCGAGCGATCGGTATCGTGCAGGCGACGAACGGTGGCAGCAATGCCGGGCAATGCGAAGGCCAGCCACATCACCAAGCTCAGCCCGCTCGATGCCAGGATGAGGCCCTGAGAACCGCTGTAGCCGGCATAGAAACTCACAATGTATAGCGGGATCGAAACGATCACGATGAACAGCTGGAACCACCAGAACTCGCTGCGGCTGGCACGGCCACTGAACTGTGCATAGCGCTTCAGTGGAGCCATCATCTTGTGCATCGGTACACTCCTTGGAAAGAAGCGCGCACTATCGGCTCCAGGGTGGATATGAGCCATAGAAATCATTGCGAATGAGAGCGGCATTCAATTCAACCAGGCGCTCCCCCATAGATCTCAACGTGAGGGGCTCACGCCACCCGCAACTGCGTACGCGCCGAAGTCGATGCCGATGCATTGCCGATGTCGTCGGTACTGCGCGCTGCACTACGTCGCCGAATCGCTGGGCGTGCCGACCACCCGCATCGGCCGCATCATGGAAGGGCAGGGCGTGCACACCGAAGGCCACGACGGCCCGAGCGGATACGAGCGGGTACGAGCACTTCGCCTGAGTGCGGCAGGGATTTGTGTCCTGCCGGTACGCGGCTGCGGGCAGGGGGCCTTGGTGGCCGGCCATGCTGGCAGCACGGGCGATGAGCATTTAGGAATCCTCCGAATTCGCTGCTGTGCGCTTCGGCTTACAACTATTTTCATAGCCGGGCGTTTGACGCGACGACACACTTCACGCTCCTGAAAACGAGCGGTGCCATGTCACGTGTCGTCCATGTCCTGCTGCTGTGTGCGCTGGCTTTCCCCAGTCACGCCAGTGCACCGCAGATCAATGTCGGCGTCCTCTTCGACTACCTGCAGCCCGGCAGCAGCAACCTGCTCAAACGCATCCGCAATACCGGCGCCGGCACCGCCTACGTCCGGGTGGAAGTGGCAGAGATCGTTTTCGATGCCGATGACAAGCCCGTCGAAGTTCCGGTGGATGCGCCATCGCTGGTGCGCAACGCGCCTGGGGCGCATGGGGTCATTGCCAGTCCCAGCCGCCTGATCATCGCAGGCAACGGCCAGCAGGCCACACGTCTGGTGTATCGGGGCCTGCGCGACGAGGAACGCTACTACCGCCTGCGCTTCGTGCCGGTGGCGCCCAGTGCCGAGGAATTCTCGCTCAGCGAGGAACAGGCACAGCAGGCCGCAGAGCTTTCCTCGGCCATCCGCGTGTTCACCGGCTTCGGCACCGTGCTGTTCATCGCGCCACAACACCCGCGCTATGACACCCGCATCGAGTCCGGCCAGATCCACAACCACGGCAACGCCACCATTGTTCTGGAAAACCTGCGCCAGTGCGAGCGGGCCAAGGTCGACGCCTGTACGCCCGGAATCATCGTGCACGTACGCCCCGGCCGCTCTCACGTGCTGGCGTCTGACGATACGCATTTCATCCGTTACGACCTGAAGGAGGGCGAACGCCAGCGCAGCATCGACAGCCGCCGCTGACCGTCCGTCCCCCACCAACGCCATTGTCCCGCCCGGGCCCGCCAGGAGTCCGATGGGACAGCTTTGCCCTTGTCCTGGCTTTTGTACCCACTCACCCAGGAGTATCTGAATGTCCTTCTTGAAACACGCGATGGCGGCTGCGGCAGTCCTGCTCATCACCCCGGCCGTCAGCTTTGCGGCTACCGAAACCAAATCGATCACCGTCAACGTGTCGGCTGACGTGCCCAACGTTGCCGGCCTGCAGGTGTCCACGCCGGACGGCTGGGAAGGCCTGCCGCAGAATCTGCCGTGGGATACCGCACGCCAGGTGCTCGGCGAACTGACCGGTCGCGTTATCAACGTGAAGTCGCCGGCTGCCATCACCGCCTATCTGTCCGCCCCGGCGCAGATGGCATCGGCCGCGGACGTCGTGGATCTGGCGGTGAAACTGGACAACGTGGTCGTGCCGGCAACGGCCGCCGCCAAGATCACCGTTGCCAACGCAGCCCAGGCCGCATCCGGCAAGTCTCTGGCCTTCGCCATCGCGCCTACCGAACCGGGCGGCGGTTACAAGCAGGGTACTTACGGCGGTCAGTTCCACATGATCTTCGAAAGCGACATCTGACGCCTGCCGAGCTCTGTGCCTTCCTGCCCCACCGCGCGTGCGGCAGGAGGGCCAATGCCATCTATGCGCCTTTCACACCTACCTCCGCGACCGGTTCCGATGCGACTGGCTGTTGCTATTGCCGCCATGCTTGCTGCTGCCTCGGCGCAGGCGACCGCAGGCGCGCCAGACGCACAGGTCAGCCTGCTGGAGCAGCGCGACCGCATGCCTGCGGAGTTCCGCGAGCATCTGTTCGGCAATCCGCTGACCGTACGCGTGGAACTGGACGGGCAGTACCTGGGCGACGCCGAAGTACTGCTGCATGAAGACAACCGCGTACAGCTGATCGGCTTCGTCGAAAGCAACGACAGCCCGTGGCCGCAGAGCGAGCGCACGCGCTGGGCCGAGCAGCTGGCCGAACCGCTGCCGCTTGGCATATGCGCGCCGCAGTGCCGTGGCCTGGCCGCGCTGCACTACAGCCTGGCCAATTCGCTGCTGAGCCTGTTGACGCCGGCAACTGCCAGTGCGGAACAACGCAACATTGCCCTGCCGGCGTCCGGCAGCCATGGCTTGATCGTACGTAACAGCCTGGCCGTGCATGGCGGCCAGGACCAGCCGGCCAGCGCCCGTTACAGCGCTGAACTGAGTGGCAGCATCGGTCTGTGGAGCACGGTTGGCAGCTACCAGTACTACGCCCAACCCGGCAGCACGGAGCACTATCTCAGTGCGTTGTATGCACAACGCGAGCTCGGCGATCATTTCGTCCGCGCGGGCTATTTCCTGCCCACGTTCGAGGGCATCATCCGCCAGCCACGCGCGCCGGGTACGCAGAATGACACCGCGCTGGGGGTGATGTTCGGTTCGTCGGATGTACTGCTGGCCGACACGCGCAGCGCCAGTGTCTACCCGGTGTACGTCACCGCCAACCGCGACGGTGTGGTGGAGATTCTGCGCGACGGCAACCTGCTGGCCACACAGGCTGTGAAGCCCGGCGTGCAGGAGATCGACACGCGTCGCCTGCCAGGCGGCATCTACGACGTGGTACTGCGGGTCATTGAAGACGGCCAGGAGGCCTCGCGCGAAACCGCCTCGATCCACAAACCCAGCCGTTGGCGTGATCCCACCCGGCGCTGGCGCTACAGCGCGTTCGCCGGCCAGCAGCGCAGCCTGCTCGACAGCGATCGTTCAATGCAGGAGGGCGAGATCGCCGCCGGTGCGGTGGTCAACTACCTGTTGCACCCGCGCGCAGTGGCCGGTGCCACCGTGCAGCAGATCGGCACGCGCCGCGCCACCGGCCTGTCGATGGACTGGCAGGCCAGTGATCGCTTCAGCGCCTACACCAATTTCTACACCTCCAGCGATGCCGGGCGCGGCGTGGATCTGCAGGGACTGTATCGCTACCGTGCCGGTTCGGTGGTCGCCAACCACGCGCGCAGCTGGGCAGAGCAGCGTCATCGGCTGCCCGCCAGCGAGGGTGCGCCGCCACGTTGGGAAACCCGGGGAGGCTGGCAGGACACCACGGCCGTATCGATCACCCATCGCTTCAGTCACCGCGATAATGCGAGCCTGCGCGTGGCCCGCAGTTCCGGCTTCACCCGTGGCACCGGCATCGACGTTTCCTACGGCCGCCGCGAGACCCTGTTCGGCAGGCATGACGTCAACTGGCGTGTCTCGGCCTACGACCGTCCGGGCAGCCGCTTCACCCACTATCGCCGCCAGCGCGGCATCGATCTGACCGTCAGTGTGTCACTCGGCAGCGAGCGCCGCAGCTACAGCGGCAGCCTGGGCAGCCGGACCGGCGAAGCCGGCCAGCGCGACGGCTACGTCACCGCGGTCGCCACCCAGCGTGTGGATGGGAAGATCCTGCGCAGCGTCAATGGCATGGTCACAGCTGAACGCAGCGGCATTGGCGCCGGCGCGGGCGCCTATCTGCAGAGCCCACTGCTGGAAGGCGATGTGCAGCTGTATCGCGGTGCCGGTTCCGGCCACGTTGGCGGCAGCGCCAACCTGGACAGCACCGTGGTGATCGGGGGAGGACATGCTGCCGTGCTGGGCCAGGGACGCAGCGGCAGCGTGGACACCGGCATCATCGTCGACGTGCGCAGTGACTTCCCCGATGTCACGTTGCGTGCCGACGACAGTCGTGGCGGTGGCGTGCAGCTGCGCCCGGGACGCAACTTCGTTCCGGTCACCGCCTATCGTGCGGGACAGGTGCAGTTCGACTTCCACGGCCGGCACGCACCTGCGGCGGCGCTGCAGCCGTCGACCATCAGCTACCACCTCAACAAGGGCGGCGTGGTGCATACCACGGTGGATGTACTGCGCACCTTCACCGTGATGGGGCAGGTACTGGATGCCGATGGCAACGGCATCCGCGGGGTTCAGGTGATCAACCATGCCGGCCGCAGCGTCAGCCAGGAAGAAGGCTTCTTCACCCTTGAACTCAGCGCACGCGCGCCGGTGGTGGAGCTGCGCTACCCGAACCGGATCAGCTGTGTGCTGACCATGGAAGAGGGCCGTCATCCGCGCGAAGGCGATGTACTGATGGTGGGTGGCATCGGTTGTCCGCCGTCGGTGGTCGCGCACTAGCCCATTGTTCCGACGAACCAGGCAGGTCTAAAGCATGACTATTGGCATCCGGCTGTTCCCGTTGCTGGCCGTAATGGCGGCGTTGCCTGCCACCGCACAGGTGGTGGACGTCAACGTCACCGGCGAATTCAGGCCCAACGCCCTGGATCCGGGCGATACCGCATTCCGCAACACGACACCCCGGGGCAGCTTCTGCAACTGGAGGCCGGCCGAATGCGATAGAAACGGGGCCTATATCTTCGATCTCGGCAACCGCGAGTACTGGCGCAAGGAAGGGCCGAGCGACGACACGTCAAGGCGTGATACCACCTACGTCCGCTTCCCGCCACCGCGTACGATCACCCTACAGGAGGTGTCGAGCGGACGCACCTTCGAGGCGACCATCAGCTTTGCGGCGCTGTCCATGCGCATCAACTTCGGTGGTGGCGCCGATCCCTGGTACTACGGCGTCAGTGGAGGTTGCACGGCCATCCGCGGCGCCGGTGGGCTTGGATGGTCGCTGGGCGGTTGGGCGGCGCGGACGCCAGCCAGCCCCACCGAGTGCTACAGCACCAACACGCGGTATGCCCGCACCTACTCCTACAGGAACGTGGGGCTCGGCATCCACGTCACCCTGCCCAATGCAATGACGCTGCAGGACGGCCGTTACGTGGCCCAGGAAACCTGGACCACCGGCGGCGCCGGGGCCGACATCGATCTGGGCGACAACATCACCGGTGTCGAGGCCGTGCGCATGAACTTCGTGTTCGATGTGATCCACGATTTCCAGGTGCGCTTCGCCACCGAGGCGCCGCGCGTACAGTTGGCGCCCGAAGGGGGCTGGTCGCCCTGGATCGATCATGGCACTGCTCCGGCGAGGCTGCGCCAGGAGCTGCCGTTTCATCTGACCACGTCGATGGACTTCAGCATGAAGCTGCGCTGCCAGCACCACGTCGGCGACCAATGCGGCATTCATGATCCGCAGGCGGACAAGCAGGTGCCGGTGGAGGTGGACGTCACCCTTCCGGGCATGAACAACCTGCGCGATGGTCGTCCGGCGCAGAACACCGTACTGCTGGCCGATGACGGTCAGGCACCGCGCTTCACGCCCGATGGCTACCTGATGCAGCGCCGTTCGACCCTGCGCTTCACCGCCGGGCGTGAAGCGGTGCTGGAGATGGTGAAGACACCGGGCTCGCGCTGGGAAGGAGACATGACCGTGCTGTTCGACGCCAATCCCTGAGCCTGGGGCAGGGATTGGCGCGGCCGAGGTGCCGCGGAAGCTGCATCACGCCACCCGCAACTGCACATCCACATACTCGGCCAGCCCACGGCAGGCCAGCAGCAGCCCTTCGCGCACGTCATCGCCCACCTGCTGGTCGGCATCGCCGTCCACGCGTACGCGCTCGATGGCGTGCAGCAGTTCCAGCAGCAAGGTCAGCCCGGCATTGGCGCGGTCGATGCGTGCCATCGCGAAGCCGAAGCATTTGCGACCTTTGTCCGGCCACGGTTGGCCGTCGGCAGCGTCCACCTCGCGGATGCGTTGCAGGCAGCCGAGCAGGGTGATGCCTTCGTCGGCGTGGGCGCGCATCGTACTGCCCAATGTGGTTTCGAGTGCTTTGGCCAGATCGTCTGGCAGGCGTTCGACGGCGTCGCCCAATGTGGCGAACAGATAGGGATAGAGCGAAGAAGTCATGGCGGCGTCCTTGAGTGTGATGCAAGGGGCCGCCCTCGCGTTGGGCGAGGGCGGCGGACGGTGCGTGGTTGCAATACCGGTGGCAACTCTGCGAAACGCCGGCGGGTACGAGACCCCCACGCACCGCCCGCCATAGGGCACGGACGGATTGCCTGCCGACGCCGCCCAACAAGGAAATAGCGACGCCGACAGGCAAGCGTAAACAACAAAGTTGCCAAACGGGATTGCAAGCCCGTGCCACCCGTTGTCGGTGGCGCGCCATGATGTGCATGCAGGTGCTGCTGTACCAATCAGAAAAGTTTCAATTTCGAAAACGTTGCAGATGCATATCGAACGCGCTGCGCGAAGCCGAGCACGCCTGCGCGTGCCAGTTGCGACATTTGTCGTGGAGCCGAGCGCATGCTCGGCGCTACAGAAAGCAGAACGGCGCCGGATCTCTCCGGCGCCGTTCGTGCTTACATCACCACTTGTAGGCGACGCTCAGGTTCGCCGTCGCTTCGCGGTAGCCACTGTCACCGCGCATCACCCCGAACCCGCCCCAGGCACTGAAGCCGGAACGGAATTCCACGCGCGCACCCGCGCTCAGTTCATAGCGGTTTCGCGGGATGCCGGCCCTCAGCACTTCGTCGTCGAAGGCGATGCCGTTACCAGCACCATCGCGGTACCAGTTGGCCGCCAGATACGGGCTGACCGAGGCACCGGCGGCGCTGCGGCCTTCACCCTGCAGGCGCAGGCCGGCACGACCGGACAGGCCGCTGTTGCCCGCTGCACGCACCACGGTGCCGTTGGCTTCGGTATGCACGTCGGTCTTTGCATCGGTGTAGACCAACTGCAGTTCCGGCTGCAGGCTCAGCGTCGTGCTGCCGATCTGGCCGATGCCGAAGCGGTAACCGGCTTCCAGCGAGCTCTGCCAGATGTCCGAGTCGTAGCGCTCCTCGGCCAGACCTTCGCCCTGCACGCGGTTGCGGAACTGGCCGCGCTGCACGCTGGCATCCACGTACATGGCGTCGTTTGCCCAGTTGCCGTACACGCCCAACGCGCCGCCTTCCACCTTGCCGCGTGCGCTGAAACCGGTCACGTCCGAACGCGAGGTGGCGCTGCTGCGTGCAGCGGTGCCCATCACGCCCACGCGACCACGGCCGTCATCGAACACACCCACGTCCGCTCCCAGCTGCAGGCGCGAGCGGTCCACGCGCAGGTCGAGCTGGTCATCCACCGCACCCAGCTTGCTCTGCGTGGCATCCACCCGGGCCCAGCTGCGGACGCCATCGCTGGCGGCAGTGCTGCCGCCCTGACGGTCACGCCAGCCATGGCGCAGCATCTGGTCCAGCGCGAACTGGTTGGCCAGATAGGCCCCGGCTTCCGGGCGCAACACCGGCGGCGGCGGCTCGATCGGGTCCACCGGGTCCACCGGGTCGATCGGCTTGCACTCCGGCAGGGTCGGATCGACCACGCACGGATCCGGGCCGGCGCCCGTCTGCGAGCGCAGATACCAGTTGCCGTTGGCGTCCTTCACCAGGAAGTATTCGTACTGCCCACCCACAGCGCGGCCGACCAGATCGAACTGGGCATTGGATGCACCGCCGATATCGATCAGCTCAATGCCGCGGTCGGTCTTGGCGCCAGCGCCGCCGGCATTGAGCACGCGCACGTTGGCCTGGCCGTTGGCATCACCGTTGATGATCAGCTTGTCGGTGGCCGAGCTGTCATCACCCAGGTGGGTGTTGAACAGCAGGGTGCCGCCCGTGCCATCGAAGCTGTCGACGGTAAGGGTGTTGAACGTGCTGGCATTGCCCAGTGCCACGGTGCCGGTGTTGCCCAGCGCGAGGTGGCCGACGTTGCTGTCGCCGGTCATCAGCCAGGTGCTGTCGCTGTCGATGCTGGCGCTGGTGACGTTGAGGAAACGGCCGTCGATCTGCGCCTTGTTGCGCAGGGCGACGTCGACCTTGGCGGTGGGGGCGCTGGCAAGGTCCAAGGTGACGTTGCCGGCCAAACGGGCGTCATCCACATTGAAGTTGACGTCGGTACGCGAGGTGACCACGCCGATGTCGCGGCCCACCAGCAGCAGGTTGCCATCGCCGCCGATCAGCTGCGCCCCATTGGCCACGGTGATGTCGTAGGTGTTGTCAGCGGCTGCATTGACCCGGATGGCAGCGCCGCGACCAGATTGCAGGGTGGAGTTATCGATGTTCAGACGGATGCGTTGATCCGGATTGACTTCGCCCCAGAGCACCGCGCCGATATTGGATGCATCCACACGCGAGCCGTTGACGATATCCATCTGCCCGAACTGGATCCGCACGCCAACGCCGTTGGCGACATCGCGGCTGGCGACTGGGGCGTCTTCCACGTAGATGGTGGTGTCGTTGATGGTTGCCGTGGGGCTGGCAGCACCGTTTCCTGTTGCCGAGCTTGCCAGGTCGACGCCGACCGAAAGGGCCTCGCCAGGGCGCAACGAGGCAGGGGTCACGGAGATCGAGCTCTGCCACAGGACGGCCTGCGTGGTGCCACCATTCAACCCGATGCCACCAAAGATCCGGCTTCGGGCCAGAGCGAGATACGCCGAGTCGTTCAGGGTAATGGCTCTCTGACTGGTTCCACTACGGGTTATCACGGCGTCCCGGATGTTCAGCTCGGAGGTGTCGTCAGCCACGATCTGCAGCGTCTGCCCACCGTCCACCTGCAGGTACGAGCGATTGACCAGCGTCCAGGCCTCAGCCGGGTCGCCTGCAGATACGTCGGCGCTCTGGTTGTCCAGATCACCGGCCAGCGCCATGCCGGCGGGGAAGGTTCCCAGGGCCAGCAGCAGGCCGCGTGCCAGCGGGCGCAGGCGCAGTGAGGTGGCTGCAGAAAGGAAGTGGCTCATGGATAGTGTCCTTTGCGAAGGAAATCGGTGGAGACGGCATCGACC
This sequence comes from Stenotrophomonas sp. 2694, assembly GCF_040548715.1. Classification (NCBI taxonomy): domain Bacteria; kingdom Pseudomonadati; phylum Pseudomonadota; class Gammaproteobacteria; order Lysobacterales; family Lysobacteraceae; genus Stenotrophomonas; species Stenotrophomonas sp. 2694. The sequence goes on along the minus strand of NZ_JBEPSG010000006.1, from coordinate 84,195 downwards.
CTTTGCCCCGCCCGTTCAGCCGGGTGACGTATACGCCTTCGATCTGTGAAGGCGGAGTGATCGGAGGGTCTTCTGCGAAGCCATCTGTCTTTATTGGCCTCCAGTCTCCACTGCGCGCGTCGTGCCGCCCATGCAAATAGTTGCAAAGCTCGCTTGGCCCTGCGCGCGGTTCATCCGGCAGACACCCCGGTGGCCCAGCGCCGCACTCCATCTGCAACGCATTCGATATCCGTACGTAGGCTGTACGTGGAGCATGGGCCGCCGTTCCCAGGAGATACCCCATGTCCCCCTCGCTTCCGCCGCGCCGCGCACTGCCGATCGCGCTGGCCATGATTCTCTGCACGTCCCTGCCTGCATTTGCGCAGCAGGTCATTGCCGATGGCGATGATCAGACGCCGGCAGCAGGCGATTACCAGACCAGTGAGCCGGTGGAGCCAGGCAACCCGGCTGGGCATGTATTCCACGCACTCAATGGCGGCACGATCGTGCCCGTTGGCGAAGTGAATCTGCGCACTGGAGGAATGCGTGCCGCCGCTGTACGCGTTGAAGGCGCAGGCAGCCATGTTGCCTTGACGGGTGGCAGCATCGTCACCACCGGCTACGGTGCAGCGGGCGTTTCGATTGCCAGCGGGGGTTCTGCCGTGTTGACCGGTACCCGCATCGAGACCGAAGGCCAGGCCAGCGTCGGTGTCGGCCTTGAAGGTGGCGCGCTGGAGGCCAGCAACCTCCATATCATCACCCGCGGTGGACTCGGGCATGGGGTGTCAGTACGCGGTGGCGATGTGCAGCTGCGTGACAGCGTGATCGAGACGCACAACAGTGCCAGCGGACTGGTCGTCAGCGATGGTACCCTGCTGGCCGAGCGGGTCCGGCTGGAACAGAACACCTCGGGGAGCGCGGTGACGCTTGATTTCGCTGGCAACGCGCGCGCGACATTGCGCGATGTGCAGATCAATGGAACCGCAGCGGGCGCATCGGGTGTTTCCAGCGGCCTGGGCAGCCAGCTGTTGCTGCAGAACGTGGATATCAATCTCACCCACGAGCGTTCGGGCGCAGGATTGCTCGTGGGGGGCGATGTGGAGTTCCGCGGCGGGCGGATCCACGCGGCAGGTGACAACGCTGGTGTCGTCAGCTTCGCCACAGGCGGTGGTGGCTCGCTGCTGCTGGATGATGTGGTGATGGACGGAACCTGGGGCATCGGCCTGCGCACGGGCTCTTCGCTGGAAATGCGCAACAGCCGGCTTGAGGCAGAGAAGAGCGGGATTGATCTTGGCATGGCCGGTGGCGAAGCATGGGTGGAAAATTCAACGCTGCATGTACGTAACGGGTGGGGTGTTTCGGTGCAGGGCAACAGCAGGGTGGACGTGCACGCCTCTGCGATCACCACCGGCGGCGACCAGAATCCGGCCGTCGGTGTGACCGAGGGTGCCGCCACGCTAAGCGAGACCACCCTGCACACCACGGGCATGTATGCTCATGCGCTGCACACGTTTGGCAACAACACTACGGCGCCGACCATCACGGCAACGCGTATTGAAGCAGTGACCGAGGGTGAGAGTGCCTACGGTGCCACCGCGCGCAAAGGCGGTAGTGTGCACCTGACGGACAGCGTGGTGCGCACACGTGGGCAGAAGGCACACGGGGTACTGGCAGATGGACGGGGTGAGCTGACCCTTACAGCCACGCAGGTGATCACCGAAGGCGAGGGCGCCTGGGCCGCGGCCATCGTTGAGGGCGGTAGCCTGCGGATCGACGGCAGCGCGCTGATCAGCCAGCAGCACGGCGGGGTGTGGGTACGCGGCAGCCGTGACCCGGGCCTGACCCTGGCCAACGGCGCACTGGTATCCGGCGGCAACGGCATCGGCCTGGCGCTGGATGCGGCGGTGGCAGGGCGCTTCGACGTGGTGCTCCAAGGCGGCTCGCAGATGGTCGGCGACATCGTCATCACGCCCGAGGACGAGGACGCCGGCTTGGTGCCACAGTCCGATGTGCATGTGCGTTTGGCCGGCGGCTCGCTGTGGCAAGGTTCGTCGGATCTGGTGCAGACGATGGCGATCGAAAGCGGCAGCCAGTGGACGCTGGTCGGTGACGCCACGGTGGGTGAACTGCAGCTGCTCAACAGCGGGCTGGCGTTGTCCGACGGCAGCGGCCGCTTCAACACGCTTACCGTGGGCGGTGACCTGCACAGCGAGGGCGCGACGTTCCTGTTCCAGGGCGCGCTGGGTGGTGATGACAGCGCAATTGATCAGCTGCATGTGCAGGGGGATACCTCGGGTGATGCAAGCATCGTGGTCAACAACATCGGCGGTGCGGGCGCACCTACGGTGGACGGCATCCAGCTGATCGAAGTGGACGGAGCATCACTGGCGCGCTACGCGCTGGCCGGCCGCGCGGTGGGAGGTTCGTACGAGTACTTCCTGTTCCAGGGCGGCCTGGCCGATCCGTCTGACGGCAACTGGTACCTGCGCTCGGAATGGTTCGATGTGTGCCAGGACGATCCGGCGGCGCCGGGCTGTGCGGTGGATCCGGGCCCGGGCCCGGACCCGGGTGAGGGCGGGGACGGTGGCGAGGGCGTGGGGCCGGTGGACCCGATCCGGCCGCCGCCTGTGCTGCGCCCCGAGGCAGGTGCCTATCTTGCCAATCAGTCGGCCGCCATCAACATGTTTGCCCACCGCATGCATGAGCGCACCGGCGCCATCGGCAGCGAGCGCACTGCGTGGGCGCGCGCAGGCCGCAGCAATGCAGATTTCACCGCGGTGGGTGGTCAGCTGTCGGTGGACGGCAATACGTCGGTACTGCAGATCGGCAGTGATCTGCTGCGTCGGGGCAGCGCCGCCTTCGGGGTGATGCTGGGCAGTGGCCGCACCGACAACCGCGTCGTTTCGGATCTGACCGGCTACACCGCTACCGGCCGCGTGCGTGGTAGTGCGCTGGGTGTTTATGGCACCTGGTTGCAGGACGCCGAGGGCGCTCACGGCGCCTATGTGGATGCGAACGTGCAGTACGGTCGTTTCGACAACCGGGTGCAGGGCATCGGCCTGGAGCCGGAGCACTATGATTCGCGCGTGGCCAGTGCGTCGCTGGAGGCCGGCTACACCTTCAATGTGTGGCAGGGCGCCGCCAGTGCGCTGTATGTGCAGCCGCAGATGCAGCTGACGTATGCAGACTACCGCGCGGATCGTCACGTGGAGACCAATGGCACTGTTATCGACCATGCCGAGGCCGGTGGTCTGAGCGGGCGTTTGGGCGCGCGCGTGTTCGGCCATGGCACCGCAGCCGGCAACATCGTGCAGCCCTACCTGGGCGTGAACTGGCTGCGTGGCAGCGGCACCAGCGCGTTGCAGTTCAACGGTGACACGCTGGGCGCGGATGTGCCGCGCAACCGCTACGAAGTGCAGGCCGGTGCCGAGCTGAAGCTGGGCCAGCGCTGGAACGCATGGGGTGGCCTGAGCGTGCAGCGCGGCGACCATGCTTACCGCAACGTGGGCGGCCAGGTGGGTCTGCGCATGGCCTGGTAAGCGGGCGTGCAGCGGGGCTCGGATCCCATTGCCACGGCAATGGGCTCTGACCCCTGGCTGCTGCTGTAGAGCCGAGCCTACGCTCGGCTCATCGCGATCTGAACGAAGAGCAGCCGAGCATGGCTCGGCTCTACAACTGCGGCGAGCAGGGACGGGACATGAACAATGTCCACGTCTGTCGCGATTGTCCATTGAATGACTGCGCAAGCGCTGGCCATGCTGCCCGATCGCTCGCTGACGGTCGCCCGCATGCTTCACCCCGAACGCTCCCACAACGCTGCCATCGATGGCCTGCGTGCACTGGCCGTGCTGGCCGTCATCGTCTTCCATGCGAACGCGGCGTGGCTGCCCGGTGGCTTCACCGGTGTGGACCTGTTCTTCGTGGTCTCAGGCTTCGTGATCAGCCAATCGCTGGCTGCGCGTGCAGGCATGCCACTGGGCGCGCTGCTGCTCGATTTCTACCGGCGTCGCGTGCTACGTCTGTTGCCGGCGCTGCTGGTGATGCTGATGGCCACCTTCGTGCTGTCGGCGCTGTTCATTCCCCGCGCCTGGCGCAACGAGCAGTTCGACCAGACCGGTTGGGCGGCGCTGGTGGGTTTCAGCAACGTGGTACTGGCCGGCCAGCAGGATGACTACTTCTCGCCCGGCGCGGAACTCAATCCGTTCCTGCACACCTGGACACTGGGCGTGGAGGAGCAGTTCTACCTGGTGTTCCCGCTGCTGTTCTTCGTCTGGTTGCGCGGCCGCGACCGTTGGCCGTGGTCGCGTGTGCTGTTGCCGGCGCTCACGGTGCTGTCGCTGGCGTGGGCGGCCTGGCAGGCGCAGACGGCCCCGGCGTCGGCGTTCTACCTGCTGCCGTCGCGGTTCTGGGAACTGGCGGCCGGTGCGCTGTTGTACCAGTGGATGAGCACGCGCGGTCCCGGCAAGCGCGGGGATGCGCTCGCACTGTCCGGCCTGGCCCTGCTGCTGGCGGGCGTGCTTGTCGCGCCGCAACTGGCGATGCCGGTGCCGGGTGTGCTGGCCACGGTGGTCGGCACCCTGTTGCTGTTGGCGGCGGTAGCCGGGCATGGCCAATCGCGGGTCGGCCGCGCCTTGGGCTGGGCACCGCTTGCGTACCTGGGGCGCCTGTCGTATTCGCTGTACCTGTGGCATTGGCCACTGCTGGTGCTGCTGCGCTGGACCTACGGGCTGCAGGGCGCGGCGCTGTGGCTGTATCCGGTGCTGCTGCTGGCCGTGTCGGCCGCTTCCTACCATTACATTGAACGTCCGCTGCGCAGCGCCCGGCCGCTGTTGCGGCTGGCGCCGGCGAAGGTGCTGGCGATGGCGCTGCCGGTGGTGGGGCTGTGCGGCGCCGGTGCCTGGGCGACGGTGGAGTACCACGAGCAGATCTCGCTCAGCGTCACCCGTGATGGCTACGCATGGCAGGCGCGTCGCTACCCGGCGTGGCGACCGCTGGAGCCGGTGGGCGCACCGGCGCTTGAAGGGCGACGCCTGTTTGTTGTGGGCGACTCGCATGCGGCGGCCTACCGCACGATGACCAGCATGGTCGCGCGACAGACCGGGATGGAGATCCGCCAGGAGGATCGCGGCGGCTGCAGCTTCGTCAATCTGCTGCGGGCCAGCCCGGCCGACTGCCAGGACTTCATCGAGGACAGCCTGTCGGCCATCGAACGCGACGCGCGCCCGGGTGACATCGTGTTGCTGGCGGCGCTGCGCATGCCGGAGCTGCGAGGGTTCGATTGGCAGCAACAGGACGCACAGCAGATTTATCGGCAGTTGCGGGCCGAACGCACGCCCGCGCATGCGCAGGCGGCACATGATGAAGCCGACCGTGTGCTGGGCCGCCTGCAGCGGTTGGGCGTGCACGTGGTCATCGATGCACCGCTGCCGCTGTTCAAGGCCGGGGCCTATCGCTGCTCGGACTGGTTCAACCGTAGAAATCCGGCGTGCGCCGGTGGCCTGAGCATGTCGCGCGCGGATCTGCAGAGGCTGCGTGCGCCGCAGATGGCACTGCTGGCCGAGCTGGCCGCGCGTTACCCGTCATTGACCGTGTGGGATCCGCTGCCGCTGCTGTGCGGGCCGGATACCTGCTCGGCGGTGCAGGACGGTGAACCGCTGTTCTTCGACAACGATCACCTGAGCGGCCATGGCAACCGCGTGCTGTTGCCCAGCTTCCGGCAGACGCTGATCGATATTGCGGGCGACAATCCACTGTAGCGCCGGGCCCGCGCTTTGCTGCTCTCCGTTCCGCTCGCGCAAGCCCGCGCGTCGCGCGGCGAGCCGCGCATGGCTCGGCTCTACCGCCCTCCGCGGCCTATGCCGGCGGCAGCACCTTGCCCGGGTTGAGGATGCCATCCGGATCCAGCGCGGCCTTGATCGCGCGCATCGCCGCCAGCGTTTCCGCGGTGAACGCCTTCGCCATGAAATCACGCTTGGCCAGGCCGATGCCGTGTTCGCCCGACAGCGTGCCACCCAGCGCCAGCGTCAGTTCGAAGATCTTCGGCAGCGCGGCATGCGCGCGTGCGTTCTCGTCGGCATCGTCCGGGTGGTACAGGATGTTGACGTGCAGGTTGCCGTTGCCGGCATGGCCGAAGGTGACGATGGTCAGCGAATAGTCGCGGGCCAGTACCTGCACGCCGGCTACCAGATCGGGGATGCGCGATACCGGTACGACCACGTCTTCGTTGATCTTGCCCGGGGCGACGCTGCGCAGCGCCGGTGACAAGGCCTTGCGTGCGGCCCACAGCTGGTCGCGCGCGCGGCCTTCCATTGCCACGTCCAGTGCGATCATGCCGTCACCTTCGGCGGCGGTCGCCAATGCCTGCAGCAGGTAGGGCAGGGTGTCGTGGTCGCCATCGGCCTCGACCAGCAGCATCGCGCCTGCGTCGGGTACGTCGGCACCGTTGAGGCGCAGCAGCTCCAGGCTGCGTGCGTCCATGAATTCCAAGCGCGTGGGAACGACCGGCTGCGACATCAGCCGCGAGACGGCAGAGGCGGCCGCGTCGGCATCGCGGTACAGCACGCGCAGCCCGGCCTGGCTGACCGGCAGCGGGGTCAGCTTCAGCGTGGCTTCCACGATCAGCGCCAGCGTGCCTTCGCTGCCCACCAGAAGATGGGTCAGGTCGTAGCCGGTGGCGTCCTTGGTGTAGGCACCGCCGCAGCGGATCACCTCGCCGGTACCGGTCACCGCCACCAGGCCCAGCACGTTGTCGCGGCTGGTGCCGTACTTCACCGCGCGCGGACCGCCGGCATTGCAGGCCAGGTTGCCGCCGATGCTGCAGATCTCGGCGCTGGAGGGGTCCGGTGCCCAGAACAGGCCGTGCGGTGCCAGTGCCTGCTGCAGCGTTCCGTTGAGTACGCCCGGCTGCACCACGGCGCAGCGGTCACCGGCGCGGATCTCGAGGATGCGATCCATGCGGGTGAATGACAGCACGATGCTGCCGGGCACTGGCACGGCGGCGCCGGTGGTGCCGGTGCCCGCACCGCGCGCGACCAGGGCCACGCCATGCGCGCGGCAGGCACGCACCAGCGCCTGCACCTGTTCGATGTCTGCCGGCAGTGCCACCCCAGCCGGGCGCTGGTGGCGCCATGAGTTGTCCTGCGCGTTCGCCTCCAGTGCGCCGTCATCCATGCGCCAGCCGTCGCTGCCCAGCAGGGCGGACAGTTCGGCAACCAATGCGGAGGGCAGGGCAGTACTCATGACAGGTCTCGTGGGGCAGCGGGGGCGGGGTGAATAAGTTTCCAGGCGATGACAGCGCCGGCCAGCGGCAGCCACACCCAGCGCAGTTCCGACAGCAGGGTGGCCAGGCCGCGCGCGCTGAAGAACTGCGGCGCGAACGGCGACACGCGGATCGGCCGCCAGGGTGCGAAGAAGCGGTGTTCGCTCCAGGGCCAGGCCAACGCAACGCCAAGGCCGCCGGAGGTCAACGCATCCAGCAGCGGATGGCTGGCGGCGCAGACGAACACAAACGCTGCAGCTTGTACGGTAGATGCCAAGGTTGGCTTTGCCGTGGTAGGTGCCAACCTTGGTTGGCACAGCACCGCCAACCAAGGTTGGCGACTACCGGAGCTGAGAGGCGCCGACCCAGGTCGGCGGCTACCAAAGAACGCCAACACCGCCGCCAACACGGCCAGCACCAGGGCGAACAGCAACGAGTGGCTGGCCCCCCGATGGCCGAACGCATCGGCGTAGGGAATGTGCAGGGCAAACGCGAGTACATCGGCGTCGGGCAGCATCGCCGCGATCACGCCGGCGCCCAGCAGGCGTGGCGGAATGCGGCCGCGATCAGCAGCGCACCACAACGCCAGTGGCACCGCCGCGTGGGTGATGATCGAAGGCATCAGTCACGCACCGTGGTAGTGCCGGCCAGGCTGCGCTCTGGTAGGTGCCAACCTTGGTTGGCACAGGAGCGCCGACCAAGGTCGGCCTCTACCAGAGCGGACGGTACCCATCAGCAATCATCCAACCGGAACGCATCGCGCAGCCAGTGCAGCTGCGGTGGTTCGCCCGTGGCTTCAACCACGTCGAAGCGGCAGGGCGCATCGGCCACGGCGGGGTGTTCCTGCAGGTACAGCTGCGCCGCGTGGATCAGGCGCCGGCATTTGCGCGGATCGACCGAGGCCGCGCCGCCACCGAAGTCCTGTCGCGCGCGGTAGCGCACTTCCACGAACACCACGGTGCCGGCGTCATCCATCACCAGGTCCAGTTCACCGCCGCGATAACGCACGTTGCGTGCGCGCGGCCGCAACCCGGCCTGCTGCAGATGCTGCTCGGCGGCGGCTTCCACCGCCGAGCCACGTTGCAGGTGCTCAGCGACCACCGGCGATCGGCATCGGCCGGCCACCGCTGAAGGTCGACCATGCCGGCTGGCGCAGGATGTTGCCGTTGCTGTCCAGGTACAGCGTGCCGGTGGCGCCGTCCAGGCCGCCTTCGGTGGCCAGCTTGTCCAGGTAGGCGCTGATCTTCCACGCATCGGCGCCGAAGGCGAACAGGCGGCTGGCGGCGCCGCGCGCGCTGGGCAGGGTCTGCGCGACCTGGGCAGCGGACGGCACGCCGGACACGCTGCGCACGTTCCAGGCTTCGTTCGGGTAGATGATGCCGTCCAGCGCCACGTCTTCTTCGACCTTGCCACTGCCGGTGGTCAGCTGCGAGGTACCCACGCGGGTGGCACCACCGGCACCGGCCAGCGCCAGCTGCGGGGCCAGCAGGCGGGCCTGCGGTGCACGTACGGCCAGGAACACGGCATCGACCGCGCCGGCGTTGCGCACCTGCGCGCTGATATCCCCCACCGTTTCGCTGATCGCGATGGTGGCGGCGACGCTGCCGCCGCGCTGGGCAAAGCGCTGGGCGAAGGCGGCTGCGGCGCGACGGCCGGTGTCGTCGCTGCTGTTGATCACCAGCGCCTTGCTGCGCTCGCGGCCACGCATGTATTCGGCGGCGACGATGCCGTCGTCCTCCGGTGCCAGCGAGAAACCGGCGCTGCCAGCGGGCGGTGCATCCTTGCCGCGGTTCAGGCCGAGCACCGGTACCGGCAGCTGCTGGCGGCCGTACACGGCATCCACCTCGTCGCGGCCGAGCGGGCCGACCACAAAGTCGGCGCCGGACGCCACGGCCTTGTCATACGCGGCCAGCGCACCGGCCGGGGTACCAGCGGTGTCGAAGAAGTTGACCTCCGGACGACGGCGGGTTTCACCGTAGTAGGCGCTGAGCAGGCCATCGCGCACCGGTTGTGCGGCGGTGGCCAGGCGACCACTGAGCGGCAGCAGCACGGCCAGCTTGGCCGGCGGGCGGTAGCCATCGCTCATCGCCGGCGGGCGCTTGCTGGTGTCGAACTGGGCGGCGCCATCGCGATCGAACGGGCGCGGCAGCGGCAGGCCACGAGCGATCAGTGCACGGCCTGCAAAGTTGTACAGCGGGTCATTGGCCGGCAAGGCGGCGGCGCGGCTGCGCAGGGTGGCATCGTCGAGGGTGCCGAGCAGGCCGGAGATGGCGGCCTGGTTTTCGCTGCGCGCGGTGCCGGTCAGGCCGGCATGCGCACGGGCACGTTCGGTGGCGGCGCCAAAGGCATCGCCGGTGGCCTGCAGGGCACTGGCGCGGGCCAGTGACCAGCGCGTGCGCAGGCTCGGGTGCACGTTGTCGGCATGATCCTTCAGCAGGGCCAGTGCCTGCGCCGGCTGCTTGTCGGCCAGCGCCAGCTCGGCGCTGGCCAGCTGGTAACGCTGCAGGCTGGCGCCGGTCAGCTGGCGGGCGGTCACCTGGCCCAGCAGGCTGCGCGCGCGTGCGCTGTCGCCGGCCAGGTGCCAGGCCCAGGCCGCATCGGCCAGTGCGTTGCTGCGGGCGCCGCCACGCAGGGTCGCGGCCAGCGCTTCCAGTTGCAGGGCGGCGTCGCGCGGCTTGCCTTGTTCAATCAGCGCCAGCGCCTGGCTCTGGGCCGGCGATTCGGGCGTGCTGACGAGCCTGGTGGTGGCACAACCGGCCAGCAGCATCAACGACAGCGACAGGGCAGAGATGCGTGCGGCGGGCTTGTTCATGATCGGGTCCATGCGATGAGGGCAGCGGCCTTGGCCAGGTACACGCTAGGATTCTACCCTTGCCCCGTGAGTACCGCTGAAATGAGTGTCCCAACCCTGTATGTCGTCGCCACGCCGATCGGCAACCTGGCCGATCTGAGCCCGCGCGCGCAGGAGGTATTGCGTTCGGTGGCGGCCATCTGCGCCGAGGACACCCGCCGCAGTGGCCAGCTGCTGTCCCATTTCGGCATCCAGCAGCCGCTGGTGGCCCTGCACGAACACAACGAAGAGGCCCTCGCCCAGCGCCTGGTGGCGCGGCTGCAGGCGGGCGAGTCGCTGGCGCTGGTCAGCGATGCCGGCACCCCGCTGGTCAGCGATCCGGGCTTCCGGCTGGTGCGTGCCGCGCGTGCTGCCGGCATCAAGGTCAGCCCGATTCCCGGCGCCTGCGCGGCCATCGCTGCGCTGAGCGTGGCCGGCCTGCCCAGCGACCGCTTCAGTTTCGAGGGATTCCTGCCGGCCAAGGCCAGCGGCCGCCGCGATCGCCTGCAGGGGCTGGCCGGCGAAGTGCGCACGATGGTGTTCTACGAATCTTCGCACCGCATCACCGAGTCGTTGGCCGACATGGCGGCGATCTTTGGCGGCGAGCGCCCGGCCGTGCTGGCGCGCGAGCTGACCAAGCTGTTCGAGACCGTGCTGGATGGCGACCTGGCCGGGCTGCTGGCGCAGGTGGAAGCCGATGACAACCAGCGCAAGGGCGAGTTCGTGGTGATGGTGCAGGGCGCCGGTGACGATGCCGAGGCGCAGCTGGCTCATGGCCGGCACGTCTACGCCAAGCTGAGCGAGCACCTGCCGCCGTCGACCGCGGCCAAGCTGGCGGCCGAGTTGACCGGCGCACCGCGCAAGGCGTTGTACGGCAGTTGAGCGGGTGAAGGAGATCCACGCCATGCGTGGATGAAAACACCCCGGAGTGCAGTAGATCCACGCCATGCGTGGATGAAGTGGCCCTAGACAAGGATGAGGACGATGTCGGCAAAAGGACTTTCACTGGTGTTGGCTCTGGTCGTTTCCGCCCACGCGTGGGCGGGCGAGGAGATCGATCCATCGGATCTGGGGCGTGGCTTCACCGGCTATGAGCTGTTCGATCCTGGCCTGGTGCAGTTGCGGCAGGGCCCGTATGTGGAAGGCAACCACGCGATCGTCATCTACACCGCCGCACGGGAGGCCGTGGACCTGGCCGAGGGCTGCCCGCAGGTGGACCCCGCTGCGCGCGAAGCGATCGAGCAGGCCTACCAGCAGATGGCGGCCAGCCAGCACCGGTATGTAAGTGCGCGCCAGTGGACGCGGCTGCGCGAGGCGCTGCACGGCAGCTACAAGCAGCCGCCGCTGCGTGGCGTGCTGGAATGTGGCGCGTTCGCCATGCAGGCCCCGCATTTCGATGAACGTATGGCGGGGCGCCTGCTCGCCCACACCGAGATGTCGCGCTCGGCCAACGGTGCCGTCGATGATCGCGCCGACGCGTTGCGGCCCGTGCTGGGGTTGGGGATGGCGGGAGGGACGCTGGTCAATCACGTGCTCAACGGCAGCAACGCCGAGCGGGCCGGCCTGAAGGCAAATGACGAGGTGCTGTCGGTGCAGGGCACCGCCGTGGCGACGACCTACGGCATCGAACAGGTCCTTCGCGCGTACGCGCCCGGTGATCGCATCCAGCTGAAGGTGCGCCGCACGGTGCTGGATCTGGCAACCGGGGCCTCGTCGCAGGAGCTGGATATCGCGCTGGTGCTCCAATCGCGGGCGGCGCTGCTGGCGCGTTGAGCCCGCAGGTGCGGTGCGCAGCCACGCGTGTCGTGGCCCTACTGCGGGGGCAGATGAACCGCACGCCGCAATCAAACCGGCAGGGCGGGCCCGCGTACGCTAGAATGCGCGCGGCGGAGTCGGCCAGACAGTCGCGTCATCCCTTCGGGGGTGCCGAGGAAAGTCCGGGCTCCATAGGGCAAGGTGCCAGGTAACGCCTGGGCGGCGCAAGCCGACGGAAAGTGCAACAGAAAGATACCGCCTACGTCTTCTTCGGAAGGCCGGTAAGGGTGAAATGGTGCGGTAAGAGCGCACCGCGAGTCTGGCAACAGACCGGTACGGCAAACCCCACCTGGAGCAAGACCAAATAGGGATCCATTGGCGCGGCCCGCGTTGGATCCGGGTAGGTTGCTTGAGCGTTGCGGCGACGTAACGCCTAGAGGAATGACTGTCCACGACAGAACCCGGCTTATCGGCCGGCTCCGCCCCTTCATTCCATCCACATCCATCCACGCATGGCGTGGATCTACCTATCGCCCTCCACGCAGGGTGTGTGGACCTGGTAGTGCCGGCCGCTGGCCGGCAACCGCGTGACATGCCCGAAGATGCAGAAGTTGCCGGCCAGCGGCCGGCACTACCGTTCCAGTCAGAAAATGACGTGACCCTGTCCGCTGGGTACGCCCTGCGGACCAAAGCGGCGCTCGTGGATTTCGCCGTGGCCGTTGCCATCAATCAGCAGCACGGTGCTGGCGCGGGTGCCGTAATCGTCACCACGGATGAAGGCGGGGCTGAGCCAGCGTTCGCGTTCCAGGCCGATGCCGGTATCGGGCAGGTCGCTGTCGACCGGGCGATGTTCATCGGCCAGGGCATCCCACAGCGGGGTCAGGTCTGGGCTCAGCGCCCTTTCCCGTTGGGAAAGGGATCCGACCCCGTCTTGCTCCAGCCACGCCGACAGCGCATCCATCAGCCGCCGGGTCTTCGGCCAGGGCGCATCAAGCGCGCCGTTGGACATGCCATGCACGCCCGGGCCAAGCGTCTGCCGTTCGGCCGGGTGGTTGCCCAGATACTCCAGACTGTGGCCATCGGCCAGCAGCAGGTTGAACGGGGCATAGGCAGCGGAGATCCCGGCCAGACGTTCTATATGCATACCCGCCGGATCGCGGCCACGCAGGTAGTCGGCCACCAGGGCGCCACGCGATGGCCCGGTCTGGGAAGCCTGCGGATCGCGGACGTTGGTCACCACCGCCATCCGGCCGCCGGCACCCACCCCGGCCCAGCCGCCGCCCGAGCGCAGGTCGCGTCCGCCGATGACCGACGTCTCATCCTGCCAGGGGGCCAGGGCCGCGGTCGGGCGGGCGTGGAACTCATCACGGTTGCCGGCCATCACCAGCCGCCAGCGCGGGTGGTGCAACCAGCCAATAGCAAGCAGGCACATGGCGCCATTGTGCCCGGTTTGCGCAGTCCGACGTCGCTTTCGGCCCGTTCCGGATGAATGCGCAGCCCATGTTTCACGCGCCCTCCACACCCCTGAACTTCCGTTCAATCTCAAAAATTGAGACGGATCAGCAACTTGTGGATAAACCTTGAACAACTCTCTAAACATCGGCGCAAACCATTGATGCGGCTGGCGATTTCCCTGCTGAAAAGTTGTTGACAACCCTTGGGCCGCTGCTAAGGTGGGCATCAGAGGGAAATCCGGGTGTTTTGTGGATTTTCGTGGTTCAATGTTTCACCGGGCGAAGGATAAGGTGCAGGCGTCGTGTTCCAGGGCGAGACGGCCATCACAGTTGACGACAAAGGACGCATGGCGGTTCCCACCGCTCACCGCGACCTGGTTGCGCGCGTCAGCAACAACCGTCTCGTGTTGACCTACAACCCCTTCGAATCCGGCTGCCTGTGGCTGTACGCCGAGTCGGAATGGGAGCGGGTACGCGACGACGTCATGTCCAAACCCAACACACAGCGCGTCGTACGTCTGCTGCAGCAGAAGCTGGTCGGTTCAGCCGCCCACCTGGAGCTGGACGGCAACGGTCGCATCAGCATTCCCGCCAGCCACCGCGGTGCGGTGGGCATTGAGAAGAAGGCGGTATTGCTCGGTATGGGCGACAAATTCGAATTGTGGAGCGAGCAGGCGCATCGGGCCCTGATCCAGCAGACGTTGTCTGATGAGGATCTGGGTGATGGGTTGCTCGACCTGAAGTTGTGAGCCGGGGTGCCCGGATGCGCCCAGAAGCGCAGACCGGTCACCTTCCGGTGTCGCAGTCGCCGGCGGTGCATCTGCCGGTCCTGTACACCCAGGTCCTGGAAGGCCTGAGGGTGATCGAAAACGGACGTTATCTGGATGGCACGTTCGGTCGTGGCGGTCATGCACGTGGCGTGCTCACCCAGCTCGGTCCCGAGGGACGCCTGCTGGTCATGGACAAGGATCCGGAAGCCATTGCCGTTGCCGAGCGCGATTTCGCGCCGGACCCGCGCGTGTCGATCTTCCGTGGCAGCTTCGCCCAGCTGCTGCAGTGGAACGAGACCGCCGAAGGCCTGGATGGCGTGCTGTTCGACCTTGGCGTGTCCTCGCCGCAGCTGGATGTGGCCGAGCGTGGTTTCAGCTTCGGCAAGGACGGCCCGCTGGACATGCGCATGGACCCGGACAGTGGCGAAAGCGCTGCGCAGTGGATCAACCGCGTGGAGGATCGCGAGATCGCCGACGTGCTGTGGACCTACGGCGAAGAGCGGCAGAGCCGGCGCATCGCCCGCGCCATCGTGGCCCGCCGTGAGAAGCAGCCGTTCACCCGCACCGCCGAACTGGCCGAGCTGATCGCCTCGGTGATGCCGCGCGGCAAGGACAAGATCCATCCGGCCACGCGCAGCTTCCAGGCCATCCGCATCCACATCAACCGTGAACTGGCCGACCTCGAAGCCGGCCTGGACGCGGCGGTGGAGCGCCTGAAGCCCGGTGGCCGGCTGGCGGTGATCAGCTTCCACTCGCTGGAAGACCGCATCGTCAAGCAGTACATGAACCGCCTGGCCAAGGCACCGCCGGCCAACCGCCGGCTGCCCGAGGCGCAGGCCTTCGTGCCGACCCTGGACCTGATCGGTGGCGCCATCAAGGCCACCGACGAAGAGCTGGCGATGAACCCGCGCGCCCGCAGCGCCGTGCTGCGTGTGGCCCAGAAGCGGGAGGCCGATGCATGAGCCGGCTGCTGCTGATCATCCTGTTGGCCTGCACCGTGGCCTCGGCGATCGGCGTCGTGTTCGTGCGTCACCGTCACCGGCAGACGTTCATCGAGCTGTCGCGCGCCGAGCGTGCGCGCGATGACCTGAACATCGAATTCGGCCGCCTGCAGCTGGAGCAGGCGACCCTGGCCGAAGCCAACCGCGTGGACAGCATCGCCCGCGAAAAGCTCGGCATGAAGTTCCCCGAAGCCGCCGACGTGGTGGTGGTGCGCCCATGAGCAAGACCGGCCGCAACCGTCCCCGCAACGCCTTCAACCTGCGCCAGCGCCTGCGCTGGGTGGCCCTGGCGCTCGGCCTGTGCTCGGTATCGCTGGTGGGTCGTGCCGCCTACGTGCAGATCATCAACAGCGACTTCTACCAGCGCCAGGGCGAAGCGCGTTACCTGCGCGAACTGCCGATCAAGACTTCGCGCGGCATGATTACCGACCGCAACGGCGAGCCGTTGGCGGTGTCCACGCCGGTCGCCTCGATCTGGGTGAACCCGCAGGACCTGCTGCGTTCGCCCGAGCGCATCCCCGAGCTGGCACAGGCGGTGGGCATGTCGGTGGACGAGCTGAGCAGCCGCCTGTCGCAGAAGTCGGACAAGGAATTCATGTACCTGCGTCGCCGGATCAATCCGGATGAGGCAGAGCGCGTGGTCGCGCTGAAGATTCCGGGCGTGGCGGCACAGCGTGAGTTCCGTCGCTTCTACCCGCAGGGTGAAGCGATGGCGCACGTGCTGGGCTTCACCAACATCGACGACCGCGGCCAGGAAGGCCTGGAGCTGGCCTTCGACGAATGGCTGCGTGGCAAGCCCGGCGGCAAGCGGGTGATCCGCAACCGCAAGGGCGAGACGGTCGAAAGCGATCTGCTGCGTGCGGCCGAGCCGGGCAAGGACCTGACCCTCAGCATCGACCGCCGCATCCAGTACCTTGCCTTCAAGGAACTGCGCAACGCGCTGGTGGCCAACAAGGCCGCCGGCGGTTCGATGGTGATCATGGACGTGACCACCGGCGAGATCCTGGCCATGGTCAACCTGCCGACCTACAACCCGAACTCGCTCAACGGCGCGGTGCCGGACACGCGTCGCAACCGCGCGGTGACCGACCTGGTCGAGCCGGGCTCGACGATGAAGCCGCTGACCATCGCCACCGCGCTGCAGTCCGGGGTGGTGACCAAGGACACCATCATCGATACCAACCCGGGCTACATGCAGGTTGCCCGTTTCACCATCCGCGATGTGCCGCGCAACAACGGCGTGCTGAACGTCACCGGTGTGATCACCCGCAGCTCCAACATCGGCGCGGCCAAGATCGCCGCGAAGATGCCCGACCAGGTGTTCTACGACGGCGTGCGCCGTTTCGGCTACGGCTCGGTGCCGCACAGTGGCTTCCCCGGCGAGTCCGGCGGTGTCGTGCGGCGCCCCGCCAACTGGGACGGCGCGACCAAGACGACCATGTCCTACGGCTATGGCCTGAATGTCACGCCGCTGCAGATCGCCACCGCGTACTCGGCGCTGGCCAACGGCGGCAAGCTGATCGCGCCGACCTTCGTCAAGGGCCAGCGCAACGAAGGCCAGCAGATCATCGACGAGAACGTCGCCAAGCAGGTGGTGGCGATGATGGAAACGGTGGTCACCCAGGGCGGCGCCAAGCAGGCGGCGGTGCTGGGCTACCGCGTGGCCGGCAAGACCGGTACCGCGCGCAAGACCGGCCCCGGTGGCTACGAGCGCGGCCACTACAACGCGCTGTTCGCCGGCGTGGTGCCGGCCACCAATCCGCGTTTTGCCACCGTCATCGTCATCAACGATCCGCAGGGCGGCAAGTTCTACGGCGGCCTGGTGTCGGCGCCGGTCTATCACAACGTGATGGAAGGCACCCTGCGCCTGATGGACGTGCCGCTGGATGACCTGCAGTCGTGGCTGGCTGCCCAGCAGTCCGGAAAGATCGGGCATTCGGCCTCGGTGCTGCCGGTGCCGCCGGCCGAAGCCGCACTGCCGGTGGATGCCGCCGCTGAATTCGATGCCGCGCTGCCCAGCGCGCACCCCCATGTGCCGCCCGCCACGGGAGGCACGCAATGAGCCCTTCGATGTTGCTTTCGCAGTTGCTTCCGGACGTGGCCCTGGCGGGCCATGATCCCGTTCTGACCGGCCTGGTGCTGGACAGCCGTGCCGTGCGCCCCGGCAATGCCTTCGTTGCCATCGCCGGTTTCGGCGCGCATGGCCTGGGTTTTGTCGAGCAGGCGCGTGCTGCCGGTGCCGGCGCCATCCTGTTCGAAGCGCCGGCGCCTGCCGAGCTGCCTGCACCGGCCGATGCCATCGCCGTGCCGGACCTGCGCGCGCGTCTGGGGGCAATGGCCGACCAGTTCCATGGCGCGCCTTCGCGGGCGATGACCATGGTTGGCGTGACCGGCACCAACGGCAAGACCTCCACCGTGCAGCTGCTGGCCCAGGCCTGGCACCTGCTCGGTACGCCCAGTGGCAGTATCGGCACGTTGGGCGCCGGACTTTATGGTGCGGTCGAGCCGACCGGTTTCACCACCCCGCTGGTGCTGCAGATGCATGCGCTGCTGGCGCAGCTGCGCGACGATGGCGCGCGCGCGGTGGCGATGGAAGTCAGCTCGCATGCGCTGGACCAGGGCCGCGTGGATGCGGTGCACTACGACGTGGCGGTGTTCACCAATCTCACCCGCGATCACCTTGACTACCACGGCGACATGGCCAGCTACGGCGCGGCCAAGGCGCGGCTGTTCCATCGCCCGGGCCTGAAGGCGGCGGTCATCAATCTTGACGATGCGTTCGGTCGCCAGCTGTTCGCCGGCCTGCCGGCGGGCGTGCAGGCCATCGGCCTGAGCTCGCGTGGTGCCGACGGTGCCAGCGTGCGCGCCGAAGCGCTGCAGCTGGATGGCCGCGGCATCGGTTTCGAACTGGTCATCGACGGCCAGCGCGTTGCGGTGCAGTCGCCGCTGCTGGGCCGCTTCAACGTGGACAACCTGTTGGCCGTGGCCGGCAGCCTGCATGCGCTGGGGCATCCGCTGCCGCGCATCGCCGAGGTGCTGTCGGCACTGCAGCCGATCCGTGGCCGCATGAACCGCCTGGGCGGCGAAGATGGCCTGCCGACCGTGGTGGTTGATTACGCACACACCCCCGACGCGCTGGAACAGGCGCTGGACAGCCTGCACGGCCACCTGCAGGGCACGCTGTTCTGCGTGTTCGGCTGCGGTGGCGAGCGCGATACTGGCAAGCGCCCGCAGATGGCTGCCATTGCCGAGCGCCTGGCCAACCAGGTCATCGTCACCGACGACAACCCGCGTGGCGAAGACGGCGACGTGATCGTGGCCGACATCCTGGCTGGCTTCACCGATGCCTCGGCCGTGACCGTGCAGCGCAACCGCGCGCGTGCGATCGGCCTGGCGGTGAAGCGCGCTGGTGCCGGCGACATCATCCTGATCGCCGGCAAGGGCCACGAGCCCTACCAGGAAGTGAATGGCGTGCGCCATGACTTCGACGACACCGAAGTATCGGCCGCCGCGCTGGCTGCGAAGGCCGGTGTGTTGGCCGCTCAGGCCGGGGAGGGCGCCGCATGAAGCGCACCCTGCTTTCGCTGATCGCACACTGGGCCGGTGGCGAGATCCACGGCGACGACGTGGCCATCGACGCGGTCAGCAACGATACCCGCAGCCTTGGCCCGGGCAGCCTGTACGTGGCGCTGCGTGGCGAACGCTTCGACGGCCACGATTTTGCTGCCGACGCACAGGCACGTGGCGCCAGCGCATTGCTGGTCGAACGCCTGCTGCCGCTGGACCTGCCGCAGGTGCTGGTGGCCGACAGCGAGCGCGCGCTGGCGAAGATCGCCGCCGGCATGCAGCGCGACCGCGCGACCGAACTGTTCGCCATCACCGGCAGCAACGGCAAGACCAGCGTCAAGAGCCTGCTGCTGGCGATCCTGCAGCAGGTGGCCCAGCACGCGCACAAGGTGGTCTACGCCAACCCGGGCAACCGCAACAACGAGATCGGCCTGCCGCTGGCGGTGATCGACGCACCGGAAGATGCCGACTACGCCGTCTACGAGATGGGCGCCGGCAAGCCGGGCGACATCGCCTACCTGACCGACATCGCGCGCCCGCGCTATGCCCTGGTCAACAACATCGCCCCGGCCCACCTGGAGCGGATGGGCAGCCTGCTCGGCGTGGCGGTGACCAAGGGCGCGATCTACGCCGCGCTGCCTGCCGATGGCGTGGCCGTGATCAACGCCGACGATGCCTACGGGCGCTGGTTCGAACAGCATTTCATCGGTACCCCGGCACGTTGCCGGGTGCTGCGCTATGGCCTGGAACACACCGCCGACGTCACCGCGCGCGACATCCGCGCCGGTGCGCAGGGCAGCCGCTTCACCCTGGTCACGCCGATGGGCGAGGCGGGCGTGGTGCTGGGCCTGCCGGGCCGCCACAACATCAGCAATGCGCTGGCCGCCGCCAGCCTGGCGCTTGCCGCCGGCATCGAGCTGTCACTGGTGGCCACCGGCCTGGCGGAAGCGCAGCCGGTGCCGGGCCGCCAGATCGCCCATCAGCTGCACAACGGCGCGGTGCTGGTGGACGACAGCTACAACGCCAACCCTGGTTCGCTGGCCGCCGCCATCGACGCACTGGCCGCCGCCCCGGAAGAGGGCTGGCTGGTGCTGGGTGACATGCGCGAGCTGGGCGCCGACGCCGAGGCGCTGCATGCACAGGCGGGCATCCGCGCGCGTGCCGCCGGCCTCAAGCGCCTGTATGCGCTGGGCCCGCTCAGCGCCGCTGCCGCCGCTGCGTTTGGCGAGGGCGGACATCATTTCACCACCCATGACGCGCTGTCGCAGGCGCTGAAGGAAGCGCTGCACGCCGGCGTGCGCTGCCTGGTCAAGGGTTCCCGTGGCAGCGCCATGGACACGATTGTCAAAGCGCTGCTGGCGCAAGGAGAGGAATCCCCGCATGTTGTATGAACTGGCTCGATGGTTGCAGCAGTTGGAGAGCCTGTTCGGGCTGTTCAACTACCAGACGTTCCGCGCCATCCTTGCCGCGTTGACGGCGCTGTTCCTGTCGCTGTGGCTCGGCCCGGCGATGATCCGCAAGCTTGCCCAGTTCAAGGGCGGCCAGCCGATCCGGACCGATGGTCCGCAGACCCATTTCTCCAAGGCCGGCACGCCGACCATGGGGGGTTCGCTGATCCTGCTCACCGTCACCCTGTCGGTGCTGATGTGGGCCGACCTGCGCAACCGCTACGTGTGGCTGGTGCTGGCGGTGATGCTGTGCTTCGGCGCCATCGGCTGGTACGACGACTGGATCAAGATCGTCCGTCGCGACCCGAACGGCCTGAAGTCGCGCTGGAAGTACCTGCTGCAGTCGATCTTCGGCCTGGCTGCGGGCATCTTCCTGTTCCAGACCGCCGACGTACCGGCGGCGCTGACCTTCTACATCCCGATGTTCAAGTCGGTGGCGCTGCCGCTGGCTGGCATCGGCTTCGTGGCCATTGCCTATTTCTGGATCGTCGGCTTCTCCAACGCGGTCAACCTGACCGACGGCCTGGACGGGCTGGCGATCATGCCGACGGTGCTGGTGGCCTGCGCGCTGGGCGTGTTCGCCTATGCCTCGGGCAACGCAGTGTTCGCCAACTACCTGCAGATCCCGCAGATTCCAGGCGCCGGTGAGCTGGTCATCATCTGCGCGGCGATCGCCGGCGCGGGGCTGGGCTTCCTGTGGTTCAACACCTATCCGGCCATGGTGTTCATGGGCGATATCGGCGCGCTGTCGCTGGGCGCGGTGCTGGGCACCATCGCGGTGATCACTCGCCAGGAACTGGTGCTGGTGATCATGGGTGGCGTGTTCGTCATCGAAACGCTGTCGGTGATGATCCAGGTCGCCTCGTTCAAGCTGACCGGCAAGCGCGTGTTCCGCATGGCGCCGATCCACCACCACTTCGAACTGAAGGGCTGGCCGGAGCCGCGCGTGATCGTGCGCTTCTGGATCATCTCCGTCGTGCTGGTGCTGATCGGCCTGGCCACGTTGAAGGTACGCTGATGAATGACCTGTCGCACCAGGCAACACGCCTTGAGGCCATCGGTGGCAGCTACGACAAGTGGCTGCTCGGCGCGATGATCGCGCTCACCGGGCTGGGCGTGGTGATGGTGGCGTCCAGCTCGATCGCGTTGATGAGCAGCCCGTTCTATTACCTCAACCGCCACCTGATCTTCCTGGCGGTCGGCATCGTGTTGGCCATCTTCGCCGCGCGTACCGAGCTGAAGACCATCGAGCAGTACAACCAGATGCTGCTGCTGGGCTGCTTCGCGCTGCTGGTGGTGGTGTTCGTGCCCGGCCTGGGCAGCAGCGTCAACGGTGCCCGCCGCTGGATCAACCTGGGCATCTCCAAGTTCCAGACGGTCGAAGCGGTGAAGGTGCTCTACATCGTCTGGCTGTCCAGCTACCTGGTGCGCTTCCGCGACGAGGTCAACGCGACCTGGCCGGCGATGCTCAAGCCGCTGGGCGTGGCCGGTGCGCTGGTGGTGCTGCTGCTGCTGCAGCCCGACTTCGGCTCGTCCACCCTGCTGCTGGCGATCACCGCCGGCATGCTGGTGCTGGGCGGGGTGAACATGCCGCGCATGTCGATGCCGGTGGTGATCGGCCTGGTGGGCATGAGCGCGCTGGCGATCATCGAGCCGTACCGCATGCGCCGCATCACCTCCTTCCTCGACCCGTGGGCCGACCAGCAGGGCGACGGCTACCAGCTGTCCAACGCGCTGATGGCGGTGGGCCGCGGCGAGTGGACCGGCGTTGGCCTGGGCAACTCGGTGCAGAAGCTGTACTACCTGCCCGAGGCGCACACCGACTTCATCTTCTCGGTCACCGCCGAGGAATTCGGTTTCCTGGGCACCTGCGTGATCGTGGCCCTGTACGCACTGCTGGTCGGCCGCACCTTCTGGCTGGGCATGCGCTGCGTGGAAATGAAGCGCCACTTCTCCGGCTACATCGCCTTCGGCATCGGCCTGTGGATCAGCATGCAGACCTTCGTTTCGATCGGCGTGAACCTGGGCATCCTGCCGACCAAGGGCCTGACCCTGCCGCTGATTTCGTCGGGTGGTTCGTCGGTGCTGATGACCTGCGTGGCGATGGGCCTGCTGCTGCGCGTGTCCTATGAACTCAAGCGCGCCGAGCGCCGCCAGGCCGTGCGCATGGGCGCCGCCGACGATGTTGCCGGGCCTGCCGCCGCCGAGCCTTCTGCTGCACCGGTGGCGAAGAACGTGCCGATGGCTGCCGAACCGGCCGCGGCCGAGCCGGCCGCCGTGCGTGGCACCAGCCGCCTGCAGTCGCGCGTCGAACCCACCTTCGGGAGGCTCGGATGAGCGCGGCCCAGAACAACAACCGGCCGGTGATGATCCTGGCCGGTGGTACCGGCGGGCACATCTTCCCGGGCCTGGCCGTGGCCCGCGTGCTGCGCGCGCGTGGCGTGCCGGTCACCTGGATGGGTGCCGATGGCGCCATGGAAACCCGCCTGGTTCCGCAGCACGACATCCACATTGATACGCTGGCCATCACCGGTCTGCGCGGCAAGGGCAAGCTGGCCCTGCTGGCCGCGCCGTGGCGCCTGATGCGCGCGCTGCGTGCGGCCGGCCTGATCATTCGTGATCGCCAGCCGCGTGCGGTGGTCGCCTTCGGTGGCTTCGCTTCCGGCCCCGGTGGCATGGCCGCGCGCCTGCACGGCCTGCCGCTGATCGTGCACGAACAGAACCGCGCGCCGGGCCTGACCAACCGCATCCTGTCGCGCTACGCGCGCCGCCTGCTGACCGGTTTCCCGGGCACCTTCGCTGCACGCGAGGAGTTCGTGGGCAATCCGGTGCGCGCCGAAATCGCCGCCGTCGCGCCGCCGCAGCAGCGCCTGGCCGATCGCAGCGGTCCGCTGCGCCTGCTGGTGCTGGGCGGCAGCCAGGGTGCCCGCGCGCTCAACAGTGGCGTGCCGCAGGCACTGGCCAGCCTGGGTGCGCAGGTGCCGGTGGTGGTGCGTCACCAGAGCGGCGAGAAGCTGCATGCCGAAGCGGTCGAGGCCTATGCCAAGGCCGGCGTGCAGGGCGAGGTCACACCGTTCATCGCCGACATGGCCGAAGCCTTCGCCTGGGCCGACCTGGTGGTGTGCCGTTCCGGCGCGTCCACGCTGGCCGAACTCTGCGCGGTCGGCATCGGCAGCGTGCTGGTGCCATTCCCCGCTGCTGTCGACGATCACCAGACCCGCAATGCGGAGTACCTGGTCGAGCGCGATGCAGCCGTATTGCTGAAGCAGGACGAAACGCTGGCAGACGGCATTGCCGCGCTGCTGCGTGATCTGTCCGAAAATCCCGCCCGCCGCATGCAGATGGCGCAAGCCGCGCGTGCCCTGGCCAAGGTCGATGCCGCCGAGCGCATCGCCGATATCATTCTCGAGGAAGCTGTATGAAGAAGGCACGCTCCAGCGCCTGCCCTGCGCGAGGCCGCGCATGATCCGCCGCCTGCATGACACCAACGATCTGGTGCGCGCGTTCCCGCGCGTGCATTTCGTCGGCATCGGCGGCACCGGCATGAGCGGCATCGCTGAAGTGATGCTGACGCTGGGCTACGAAGTGTCCGGTTCGGACAACGCCGACAACGTCGCGACCCGCCGCTTGGCCGGCCTGGGCGCGCGCATCATGCGCGGCCACTCGGCCGCCAACGTGCTGGGCACCGACTGCGTGGTGGTCTCCAGCGCGATCCGCGAAGACAACCCGGAGCTGATGGAAGCGCGCAGCCAGCGCATTCCGATCATGCCGCGCGCGGCGATGCTGGCCGAACTGATGCGCTTCCGCCGCGGCATCGCCGTGGCCGGCACGCACGGCAAGACCACCACCACCAGCCTGACCGCTGCGGTGCTGAGCGAGGGTGGGCTGGACCCGACCTTCGTGATCGGTGGCCAGCTGCTGGCGGCCGGTGCCAACGCCAAGCTCGGTGGTGGCCAGTGGCTGGTGGCCGAGGCCGACGAGAGCGACGGCAGCTTCCTGCGCCTGAATCCGTTGATGTCGATCATCACCAACATCGATTCCGATCATCTGGAGAACTACGGCAACGATTTCGCCCGCGTGCAGGCGGCGTTCGCCGAGTTCCTGCAGCGCCTGCCGTTCTACGGCCTGGCGGTGCTGTGCATCGACGATCCGGAAGTGGCCGCACTGGCCGCCAAGACTCCGCGCCACGTGATGAGCTACGGCATGAGCCCGCAGGCCGACGTGCGCGCCGAGAACGTGGTGCAGGAAGGTTCGCGCATGCGCTTCACCCTGCGCCTGCCGCAGGGCACCAGCCAGGAAGTGGTGCTGGCGCTGCCGGGCAAGCACAACGTGCTCAACGCGCTGGCCGCTGCGGCGGTCGGCTGGCAGCTGGGCGTGGCCCCGGACACGATCGCGCGTGCACTGGCCAGCTTCGCTGGCGTCGGTCGCCGCTTCAATGACCTGGGCGAAGTGACCACCGCCAGCGGTGCCAAGGTCCGCATCATCGACGACTACGGCCACCATCCGAGCGAGCTGGAAGCGGTGTTCGCCGCCGCGCGTGGTGGCTGGGCCGACAAGCGCCTGGTGGTCGCCTTCCAGCCGCACCGCTACAGCCGTACCCGTGATCAGTTCGACAAGTTCGCCGCGGTGCTGTCCAGTGTCGATGCACTGGTGCTGAGCGAGGTCTACCCGGCCGGTGAAGAGCCGATCGCCGGCGCCGATTCGCATGCACTGGCCCGCGCCATCCGTGCGCGCGGCCGCAGCGAGCCGGTGGTGGTTGGCAAGGCATCCGAGCTGGCCACCGTGCTGCCGGACGTGCTGCAGGACGGTGACCTGCTGCTGATGATGGGTGCCGGCGACATCGGCGCCGTCGCCAGCCACATTGCCGTGGAAGGCTTCAAGGCGGAGGGCGAGGCGTGAGCACGCTGACCTTCCCGCCGCTGCGCAGCACCGACCCGGCCGTGTTCGGCCGCGTCGCCGTGCTGCTCGGTGGCAGCTCCAGCGAACGCGAAGTGTCGCTGGATTCGGGCCGCAACGTGCTCGAAGCCCTGCAGTCGCGCGGCGTCGATGCCATCGCCATTGATGGCATTCCGGCGCTGGCCAAGGCGCTGGCGGCCGGCGGCATCGATCGCGTGTTCAACATCCTGCACGGCCACAATGGTGGTGGTGAGGACGGCATCGTGCAGGGCCTGATGGAGGCCTTCGGCGTGCCGTACACCGGCTCCAACGTGCTGGGCTCGGCGTTGAGCATGGACAAGATCCGCACCAAGCAGGTGTGGCTGTCACTGGGCCTGCCGACCCCGCAGTACCGCGAAGTACACGGAGGTACGAGTGCCGCGGGAGGCAGGATGCCGGGAGCGGCCGAAAAGAATGTCCACGCGCTGGCGGCCGAGCTCGGCCTGCCGGTGGTGGTCAAGCCGGCCAACGAAGGCTCCAGCGTGGGCATCAGTCGGGTCACCGACGACGCCGGCCTGGACGAAGCCGTGGCCCTGGCCGCGCGCTACGACGGCCAGCTGCTGATGGAACAGATGGTGGTGGGCGACGAACTGACCGTGGCCATCCTCGGCGATGTCGCGCTGCCGTCGATCCGCATCGTGCCCAAGGGCCAGTGGTACGACTACAACGCCAAGTACATCGCCGAAGACACCCAGTACCTGTGCCCGGGCCTGGATGGTGATGACGAAGACGAGATCCGCCGCATCGCGCTGGCTGCCTTCCGCGCGGCCGGTTGCCGTGGCTGGGGTCGCGTCGACGTGATGCGTGACCGCACCAGCGGCCGCTTCTTCCTGCTGGAAGTGAACACCGCGCCGGGCATGACCAGCCACTCGCTGGTGCCCAAGGCGGCCGGGCAGGCCGGTATCAGCTTCGAAGAGCTGGTGTGGCGCGTGTTGGAACAGACCCTGGAGGCATCGCACGCATGAACGCGGTGCTGCGCATCTTCGTCTGGCTGTTGGCACTGTCGGTGGTTGCACTGCCGGTGGTGGCCGTGGTCAATGGCTGGGTCGGCGCCGAGCGCTGGCCGCTGGCGAAGCTGCGCGTGCACGGTGAGTTCAAGCGGGTGCCGCCGGAACAGCTGCAGCAGGTGCTGCTGCCGTATGCGCATGCCGGCTTCTTCGCGGTCAAGCTGCAGGACGCGCAGGACGCACTGGAAAAGCTGCCGTGGGTGGAAAGCGCGCAGGTGCGCAAGCAGTGGCCGGACGTGCTGGAAGTGACGCTGGTCGAGCACAAGCCGTTCGCGCGCTGGGGCGAAGATCGCCTGCTGTCCGAGCAGGGCAAGCTGTTCCCCACGCCGAAGAAGCTGGCCGACCTGCAGCTGCCCGAGCTGGATGGCCCGGACAGCCAGACCGAGGAAGTGGTCAAGCTGTACAACGATTCGCGCGCGCTGTTCGCGCCGGCAGGCGTCGACGTGCGCCGGCTGACGATGGACGCGCGCGGCAGCTGGTCGCTGCTGCTGAGCAACGGCACTGAAGTGGTGGTCGGCCGCGACGATGCCCGCTCGCGCCTGCAGCGCTTCGTGCGCGTGCTGCCGCAGCTGGCCAACCAGGCCGCGCCGATCGAGCGCGCCGACCTCCGATATACCAATGGTTTCACGCTGAGCTGGGGCACTCCGGCCGCCCCCGCCAATGCACCGGGCACCCCGGCAAGAAGGACGCAGGAAAGAACATGAATCGCAAGGGTGACAAATCGCTGATCGTCGGCCTGGATATCGGCACCTCCAAGGTGGTGGCGCTGGTGGGCGAGTATTCGCCGGGCAACCCGATCGAAGTGATCGGCATCGGCTCCCATGAGTCGCGCGGCCTCAAGCGCGGCGTGGTGGTGGATATCGAATCGACCGTGCAGTCGATCCAGCGTGCGGTCGAAGAAGCCGAGCTGATGGCCGGCTGCGAGATCCGCTCGGTGTATGCCTCCATTTCCGGCAACCACGTGCAGTGCAAGAACTCGCCCGGCATCGTGCCGATCCGCGACGGCGAAGTGACCTGGGGCGACCTGGATCGCGTGCTCGATGCGGCCAAGGCAGTGGCGATTCCGGCCGACCAGAAGATCCTGCATGCGATCCCGCGCGAGTACGTGCTGGACGATTCGCAGGAAGGCATCCGCAACCCCGTCGGCATGACCGGCGTGCGCCTGGAGGTGC
The DNA here is from genome assembly GCF_040548715.1 of Stenotrophomonas sp. 2694. Taxonomy (NCBI): domain Bacteria; kingdom Pseudomonadati; phylum Pseudomonadota; class Gammaproteobacteria; order Lysobacterales; family Lysobacteraceae; genus Stenotrophomonas; species Stenotrophomonas sp. 2694. The sequence goes on along the minus strand of NZ_JBEPSG010000006.1, from coordinate 57,019 downwards.
ATGCGCACCTGGTGGTGTGCGCGCAGTCGGCTGCGGCCAACATCAGCAAGTGCGTGCAGCGCTGCGGCCTGCAGGTGGACGACCTGGTGTTGTCCTCGCTGGCGTCCAGCGTGGCGGTGCTGACCGCCGACGAGCGCGAGCTGGGCGTGGTGCTGGTCGACATGGGCGCCGGCACCACCGACATCGCAGTGTTCGTGCAGGGCGCGATCTGCCACACCGCCTCGCTGCCGATTGCCGGCGACCACGTGACCAACGACATCGCGCACATGCTGCGCACGCCGACCCCGGAAGCCGAGCAGATCAAGGTGCGCTATGCATGCGCCCTGGCCCAGCTGGCCACCGCCGAGGAAAGCATCCAGGTGCCGTCGGTCGGTGATCGTCCGCCGCGCCGCATGCCGCGCCACGCGCTGGCGCAGGCCGTGCAGGGCCGCTACGAAGAGATCTTCGAAATGGTGCAGGCCGAACTGCGCCGCTCCGGGTTCGAGGAACTGGTGCGCGCCGGCATGGTGCTGACCGGTGGTGCCTCGAAGATGGAAGGCGTGGTCGAACTGGCCGAGGAAATGCTGCAGATGCCGGTACGCGTGGGCATCCCGCAGCACGTTACCGGGCTGGGCGAAGTGGTGGGCAACCCGGTGCATGCCACCGGCGTAGGCCTGCTGCTGATGGGCAGCCAGATCGAGCATCCGCGCCGGCCGTCGCTGCCGACCGGCCGCGCTGGAAGCATGTTCAAGAAACTCAAGACCTGGTTCCGCGGCGAATTCTGACGCGGCACCTGTACCACCCGGGCGCTGCCCGGCTGCAACACCGGCAACACGACGCTACACCGGCAACACACATAACCCACACAGCCGCAACGACGGCATGCAGCACGAAGGCAGGACGCCCGAACGCCCATGCAATCGAAAGCGGATACAACGAGGACACGGACATGGCGCATTTTGAACTGATCGAAAAGATGGCACCCAATGCGGTGATCAAGGTGGTTGGCGTGGGCGGCGGCGGCGGCAATGCCGTGGCGCACATGGTCAACTCGGCAGTGGATGGCGTGGAATTCATCACCGCCAACACCGACTCGCAGGCCATCAAGAATTGTGGTGCCAAGCTGCAGCTGCAGCTGGGTACCAATGTCACCAAGGGCCTGGGCGCAGGCGCGAATCCGGAAGTCGGCCGCCAGGCTGCGCTGGAAGACCGTGAGCGCATCATGGACGCGCTGCAGGGCGCGGACATGGTGTTCATCACCGCTGGCATGGGCGGTGGCACCGGTACCGGCGCTGCGCCGGTGGTGGCACAGCTGGCCAAGGAAATGGGCATCCTGACCGTGGCCGTGGTCACCAAGCCGTTCCCGTTCGAAGGCCGCCGCCGCATGCAGGTCGCGCTGAAGGGCATCGAAGAACTGAGCCAGCACTGCGACTCGCTGATCACCATCCCCAACGAGAAGCTGATCACCGTGCTGGGTCGCAACGCGACCATGATCCAGGCCTTCCGTGCCGCCAACGACGTGCTGCAGGGCGCCGTGCAGGGCATCGCCGACCTGATCGTGCGTCCGGGCCTGATCAACGTCGACTTCGCCGACGTGCGCACCGTCATGTCCGAAATGGGCCTGGCGATGATGGGTACCGGTACCGCCCGCGGCGATGACCGCGCGCAGGCTGCGGCCGAGTCGGCCATCCAGAACCCGCTGCTGGACGATGTGAACCTGGCTGGCGCCAACGGCATCCTGGTCAACATCACCGCCGGTGCCGACTTCACCATGGCCGAGTTCGACGAGATCGGCCGCACCATCGACGGCTTCGCTTCGGAAGACGCGACCGTGGTGGTGGGTACCGTGCTCGATCCGGACATGCAGGACGAAGTGCGCGTGACCGTGGTCGCCACGGGCCTGAACCGCGTCTCGGCCAGCAAGACCCAGCGTCCGGGTGAGCGTGCACCGATCAAGCTGGTCCGCAACGCCACCACCGGCCAGCCGGAGTTCGGCGAGTTTGACAACGGCGGCGATGCGGTGTCCAAGGCCGTCGGCGGCATGGGCCTGGGCCTGCGTCGTGCCAGCAGCGACAGCGTGGCAGCTTCCACCCCGACGGCTCCGGCCTCCTCGGCCCCGGCCGCGGCGGAACTGCCGAACGATTACCTGGACATCCCGGCGTTCCTGCGCCGCCAGGCGGACTGATCGACGCTGCCCGGGGCTTGTCCCCCCCGGGTTGCGCCACCATGTCCTGAAAACGCGGGCGCCGGGCCAGGATGGGCCCGGCCGCCCTGCTTCACGCGCGTCCCACCGGCGTTTCAGCCGGGGTAGGGGACCCTGCGTGTTAATCTACTGTGTCACTTCCGGTCGTCCCCCATGATCCAGCAACGCACCCTCAAGAACACGATCCGCGCCACCGGTGTAGGCCTGCACAGCGGCGACAAGGTCTACATGACCCTGCGCCCGGCGCCGGTCAACCATGGCATCGTGTTCCGGCGCGTGGACCTGGACCCGGTCGTGGAAGTGCCTGCGAAGGCCGAACTGGTCACCGAAGTGACCCTGTGCACCGGCCTGACCTGCAACGACGCCAAGATCCAGACCGTCGAGCACCTGATGTCGGCCCTGGCCGGTCTGGGTGTGGACAACATCATCGTCGAACTGTCCTCGGCCGAGCTGCCGATCATGGACGGTTCGTCCGGCCCGTTCGTGTTCCTGCTGCAGTCGGCAGGCATCGTCGAACAGGATGCGCCCAAGCGCTTCATCCGCGTGCTGAAGACCGTGGAAGTGACCGAGGGCGACAAGATGGCCCGCTTTACCCCGTACGAGGGGTACAAGCTGGGCTTCACCATCCAGTTCGACCACCCGATGATCCCGGCCAAGCAGTCGCGCCAGGAAATCGAGTTCTCGACGATGGCCTACACCAAGGAAATCTCCCGCGCGCGCACCTTCGGCTTCATGCGCGACCTGGAATACATGCGCGAGCGCAATCTCGGCCTCGGCGGTTCGATGGACAACGCCATCGTTCTCGACGAGTTCCGCGTGCTCAACGAAGACGGCCTGCGCTATGCCGACGAATTCGTGCGCCACAAGATCCTTGACGCGATCGGCGACCTCTATCTGGCCGGCGGCCAGGTGCTGGGTGCCTACGAGGGCTTCAAGTCCGGCCACGCGCTCAACAACAAGCTGGTGCGGGCGCTGATGGCCGATGCCACCGCCTGGGAATGGGTCACTTACGACTCGCCGGCCGTGCCGGACCCGGTGGTGTACGCCACACCGGCCTATGCCTGATTTCACAAGTTGTTGAATTTGAATGCAAAAACGCCGCCTTCCAGGGCGGCGTCTGCGTTTCCGGCGTTGTTTGACGCACTGGCGCAGTTGGTGACGCGACGGCCGGGCCGAGGTCACGGTTTTGTGAACCTGTTGGATCCGAAGCCTGAATTTAACGTTGTTTTAACAACAATCTAACGACTGGCCCACCGGGGCCAGCTAGGATGCGACCCGGCCCCCGAAATGTTTCACGCTGCGGTGACACGCGCGACGGGGAGTGGAGCAGGACGCTCCGCTGCTTTCAGGTTTCCCGCTTCGGTTTCGAAGGAAGGTCCTGCAGAGCTGCCAAGGCGTCGCGTAGCCCTTTGTGCGTGGCGGCTGAAACTGCGTGGGGTCCATTCCGGTTGTCGAGCGCTGGGGAGCGCGTGGGAGTGGGAGACGCAGTCTTGACGGTCACCTTGGTGGCCTTCAGCCCGATGGACCGGGCCGCGTCGAGCAACTGGGCTTCGGCAAGCCGCAACTTGGCATGCCAGACCGGGGACTCGACGAGAAAAACGAGGTGTTCCCCGTCCACATTGGCCAGCCGGCAACGGCTGCGCAGAGGTGGCGGCAACTGGGGGCGCAACTGACGGTCCAGCGCGTCGAGCCATAGGGCACGCCGCAGCGGGTTCCCGCTTTTGTCCGCCATCACTGCATCCAGGGCCGGTTTCGGTCGGGATGCGGGACGAACGCTGGATTTCGGCTCAGACATGAAAACTCACTGATGGCATTCAAAAAGATCGTAATCAAAACGCGTGAAGGACAGGCCAAATCGGCGCTCACGCGTTTGCGGTTCTACTTCGAGGACCGCCCCCGAGCCCTGCTGGGCAGCGTGCTCGGCGCAGGTTGCATTATCGGCCTTGCCGGTGGAATTGGCGTCAGCGCGCTCAATGACTCGCGCCTGCAGGCCAAGGTCGACCGCCAGGAGGCCGAGCTGGCCAAGGTCCAGCGTGATGCGCAGACCCAGGTCAACGCGCTGGCTGCCCGCCTCGGCGAGCTGCAGGCGCAGGCCACCCGCCTGAACGCCCTGGGCGAGCGACTGACCCAGATGGGCAAGCTGGAAGACGGCGAATTCGACTTCAACGAGACCCCCGGCCTCGGTGACGGCGATGCCGGCGGCCCGACCGCCGACATTCCGGTGAAGGACGTCAACGCCGACTTACAGGTGCTGGAGCAGCGATTTGCTGCTTCAGGCCGCCAGTTGTCGGTGATGGAATCGCTGATGTTCGACCACCAGCTGCAGCAGAACGCCGTGCCCTCGCGCATGCCGATCCGCAACAGCTACGTCACGTCCGGCTTCGGTACCCGTGCCGACCCGTTCGGTCGCGGTGCCGCCACCCACAAGGGCATGGACTTCCACGCCCGCGTCGGTGACCCGGTGATGTCGGTGGCCGACGGCGTGGTCAGCTTCTCCGGGGTCAAGGGCGGCTACGGCAACGTGGTCGATGTGGACCACGGCAACGGCTACGTCACCCGCTACGCGCACAATTCGCGCCTGGTGGTGAAGGTCGGCGACCTCGTCCGTGCCGGCCAGGAAGTGGCCAAGGCCGGTTCCACCGGTCGTTCGACCGGCGCCCACGTGCACTTCGAGGTGTGGGAGAACGGCAACGTGGTCAACCCGCGCAAGTTCCTCGGCGATGGCGGCAATACCCCGGTCGGGCGCATCACCCGCGGTTGATTCGGGCCCCCGTACTCCGGGGCGGTAGTGCCGGCCGCTGGCCGGCAACCTCATGATCTTCGGCAACATCGCGGATTGCCGGCCAGCGGCCGGCACTACCGGAATGTTCGGATGCCAATGCCGCCACAGGGTTGAAACCCCAGCGGCCCATCCCAAGCTACAATGGGTGTTGCCATCGACAGGGCGCCAGGCGCCCTGATTCGTTTGCGGCGGACGGATCCTTCCCGGAGCCGTGCGGCATTTCCATCCAACCCGGTTCCCTCAATGATCAACAGCCTGCTTACCCGCGTATTTGGCAGTCGTAATGAACGACAGCTGCGCCAGCTCAACCGCATCGTCGCCAAGATCAATGCGCTGGAGCCGGAGATCGAGAAGCTTTCCGACGAGCAGCTGCAGGCCAAGACGCCGGAATTCAAGCAGCGCATCGCCGGTGGTGAAGCCCTGGACAAGGTGTTGCCGGAAGCGTTCGCGGTCTGCCGCGAGGCCGGTCGCCGCGTGCTGGGCATGCGCCACTACGACGTGCAGCTGATCGGCGGCATGGTGCTTCACCTGGGCAAGATCGCAGAAATGCGCACCGGTGAAGGCAAGACCCTGGTGGCGACCCTGCCGGTGTACCTCAACGCGCTGGAAGGCAAGGGCGTGCACGTGGTCACCGTGAACGACTACCTGGCCCGCCGCGATGCCGCGCAGATGGGCAAGCTGTACAACTGGCTGGGCCTGAGCGTGGGCGTGGTCTACCCGGGCATGCCGCACAGCGACAAGCGCGAAGCCTATGGTTCGGACATCACCTACGGCACCAACAACGAATTCGGTTTCGACTACCTGCGCGACAACATGGCGCTGTCCAAGGCTGACCGCTACCAGCGCGGCCTGCACTACGCCATCGTCGACGAAGTCGACTCCATCCTGATCGACGAAGCGCGTACCCCGCTGATCATCTCCGGCCCGGCCGACGATTCCCCGGAGCTGTACATCCGCGTCAACCGCATCGTGCCGAACCTGGTCAAGCAGGAAGCGGAAGACGGCGAAGGCGACTTCTGGGTCGACGAGAAGGGCAAGCAGGTGCACCTGTCCGAAGCGGGCATGGAGCACGCCGAACAGCTGCTGGTGGAAGCGGGCATCCTCGATGCCGAGACCGAAGGCCTGTACGCGGCGCAGAACCTGACCGTGGTCCACCACCTCAACGCCGCCCTGCGCGCGCACGCCATCTACCAGCGCGATGTGGACTACATCGTGCGCGATGGCGAAGTGGTCATCGTCGACGAATTCACCGGCCGTACCCTGGCCGGCCGCCGCTGGTCCGATGGCCTGCACCAGGCGGTGGAAGCGAAGGAAGGCGTGCCGGTCCAGCGCGAGAACCAGACGCTGGCCAGCATCACCTTCCAGAACCTGTTCCGCATGTACAAGAAGCTGTCCGGCATGACCGGTACGGCCGATACCGAAGCGTTCGAATTCCAGAGCATCTATGGCCTGGAAGTGGTGGTGATCCCGACCAACCGCCCGACCATCCGCAAGGATAGCCCGGACCAGGTGTTCCTCAACCGCAAGGGCAAGTTCAATGCGGTGCTGGCCGACATCGAAGAGTGCGCCAAGCGCGGCCAGCCGGTGCTGGTGGGTACCACCTCGATCGAAACCTCGGAAATGCTGTCCGAGCACCTGCGCAAGGCGGGTGTGAAGCACGAAGTGCTCAACGCCAAGCAGCACGACCGCGAAGCGACCATCGTCGCCAACGCCGGTCGTCCGGCCGCCGTGACCATCGCCACCAACATGGCCGGTCGTGGTACCGACATCGTGCTGGGTGGTTCGCTGGAAGCGGAAATCCACGAGCTGGGCGAAGGCGCGACCGACGAGCAGAAGGCCGCGATCAAGGCCGAGTGGCAGAAGCGCCATGACGCGGTCAAGGCGGCCGGCGGCCTGCACATCGTCGGCACCGAACGCCACGAATCGCGTCGTATCGACAACCAGCTGCGTGGCCGTTCGGGCCGCCAGGGTGACCCGGGCTCGTCCCGTTTCTACCTGTCGCTGGAAGACAACCTGATGCGCATCTTCGCCTCCGACTGGGTGCAGAAGGCCATGCGCATGATGGGCATGAAGGAAGACGACGTCATCGAAGACCGCCTGGTCAGCCGCCAGATTGAAAAGGCGCAGCGCAAGGTCGAGGCCCACAACTTCGACATCCGCAAGAACCTGCTGGATTTCGACGACGTCAACAACGACCAGCGCAAGGTGATCTACGCCCAGCGCGACGAACTGCTGGACGCCGAGTCGGTGAAGGACAACGTCGATGGCATCCGCGACGACGTGATCTTCGACATCGTTGCCCGCTTCGTGCCGCCGAACTCGGTGGACGAGCAGTGGGACCTGCGTGGCCTGGAAGCCACCCTGCAGTCGGACTTCGGTGTGGACATGTCGCTGACCGATCTGGTCAAGTCGCACGAGGAACTGGACGCCGAAGGCATCACCGCCAAGGTGCAGGAGCGCATCAACCAGCACTTCGCCGAGAAGGAAGCGGGTGTGGGCGAAGAGACCATGCGCGCGCTGGAGAAGCACGTGATGCTGACCGTGCTCGACCAGAGCTGGAAGGAGCACCTGGCACGCATGGATTACCTGCGCCAGGGCATCTACCTGCGCGGTTATGCGCAGAAGCAGCCGAAGCAGGAATACAAGAAGGAAGCCTTCGAGCTGTTCTCGGACATGCTGGAAAACGTCAAGCGCGAAGTGGTGACCCTGCTGGCCCGCGTGCGCATCCGCAGCGACGAGGAAGTGCAGGCACTGGAAGCGGCCGAGCGCCAGCAGGTGGAAGCCCGCCTGAGCCAGTCGCAGTTCCAGCACCAGGACGCTGGCGGCTACGGCGCCGACGAAGAGGCGGCGCAGGTGGAGGCCGCCCAGCAGGGCGTGGCGCAGCTGCAGCGTGACGAACCCAAGATCGGTCGCAACGATCCGTGCCCGTGCGGCAGCGGCAAGAAGTACAAGCACTGCCACGGCCAGCTGAGCTGACCCCGGAGAGCCCCGCGAAAGCGGGGCTTTCCTGTTCTGGGCCTTGAAGCGCCCGGCGATTGCGCCGGTGCCCCGCTTTTCGGCATGCTTCGGCCATGCCTTCCCCGAAACGATCGATCCACGTCGTAGCCGCCGTCATCACCGACGCCCGCGGCCGCATCCTGCTCAACCGCCGTACCGAAAGCCGCGACATGGCCGGCCTCTGGGAATTCCCGGGCGGCAAGCGCGAGCCCGGTGAGACCTCCGAACAGGCGCTGGTGCGCGAGCTGCACGAGGAGCTGGGCATCGAGGCCGAGGTGGGCGAGTGGATCATGGACGTGCCGCAGCGCTACCCGGACAAGGACCTGACCTTGGAAGTGCGCCACGTGCGCAGCTGGAAGGGCGCCCCGCGTGGACGCGAGGGCCAGGCCATCACCTGGGTGACGCCGGACAAGCTGGCCCGTTATTCAATGCCGCCGGCCGACCTGCCGGTGGTGGCCGCACTGCGCCAGCCGGACTGCTACCTGATCACCCCTGCGCCGGACATCGATGAGGGCGGCCTGCAGCGTTGGCACGGCCAGCTGCAGCAGGCGGTGGCTTCGGGGCAGCAACGCATCCAGCTGCGCCTGCCCGCCGAGCATCCACAGCGTCAGGGCGTGATCGAGCAGGCCGTGCGCGCGCATCGGCGCGGTGTGCAGTGGCTGCTCAACCGCGATATCGAACTGGCGCGCACCCTCGGCGTTGGCGTGCACCTGGGCAGCGAGCAGCTGCAGTCGCTGCAGGAACGGCCGCTGCCGTCCGGGCAGCTGGTGGCCGCCTCCTGCCACGGGCTTGAGCAGCTGCTGGCCGCACAGCGGCTGGGCTGCGACTTCGCCGTGCTGGGGCCGGTGCAGGCCACTGCGAGCCATCCCGATGCAGTGCCATTGGGGTGGGAGGCCTTCGCCGCGCTGCGCGCCCAGGTCTCGCTGCCGATCTATGCGCTCGGCGGCATGACACCGCAGCATGTGGCCGAGGCACGCCGGCATGGCGGGCAGGGTATCGCCGCCATCCGCGGACTATGGCCGGTGTAGCGCGATACACAGGGTCGGATCCCCGCGACGCGGGGCTCTGACCTCCTCGCTTGAATCCGGGGTCGGAGCCCCTTCCGCTGGAAGGGGATCCGACCCCTCACCGCAAGCAGTAGATCCACGCCATGCGTGGATGGCGGTTCAGCAGCACCCGCTCACAACGTAATCCAGAAACACCCATACTGCCGCCGCAGCCCAAGCACGGTCGCCGCGCGCGTGGCGCTGCCCGGCAGGGTCTGCTCCAACCGCAACCCGATCGGATGTCGCCGTGCAGCCGGCATCGGCACCGTTTCCGAATCCTGCGAGGCGATGCCCTGGCCCTCATCCAGATCCTGCCGCGGATACACCGGCACCACGTCCACCAGCGGCCGCCGCACCACCGATTCCAGCTGGCCAAGAATCCGCTGCGCGCCGGCATCGGACACCGCGCCCCACAGGTACAGCGAAGAAAGCCGGTTCACATCACCGATGCTGACCGCCGTATGCAAAGCCTGCACCAGTTCGCTCAGCCGGCGCGGACAGCTGCTGCCGAGGCTGTCGCGTTGCAGGGTATTGCCGGAAGGCGCCGGCGGTGGCCGCCGGGACTGCGCGCCCAGGCTGTCGCATGGGCGGTCGGTATAGACACTTTGCCCCTGCGGATCGGTGCAGCGGTTCAAGCGCGTGGTCTGCGCCTGCACACCGGCGCAGACACCGGGCAGCAGCAGGACCAGCAACAGGGACAGGACGAGCTTCATCGACGCAGCGTAGCGCCGATTGCGATAACGCAGCGTACTTTTCAGCCTTGCAGCAGCTTCAGTACCGAGACCGTCGGCTTGGCCAGGTTCAAGGTGTAGAAGTGCAGGCCCGGTGCGCCGCCTTCGACCAGGCGCTGGCACAGCTTGGCCACCACTTCGGCGCCGAAGGCGCGCACCGATTCGGCGTCGTCACCGTAGGCCTGCATCTTGCGGCTGATCCAGCGCGGGATTTCCGCACCGCACTGTTCGGAGAAACGGCGCAGCTGGCTGAAGTTGGAGATCGGCATGATGCCCGGGGTGATCGGCACCTGCACGCCGAGCCGCTGCACTTCGTCGACGAAGTGGAAGTAGGCGTCGGGATTGAAGAAGTACTGGGTGATGGCGGCATCGGCACCGGCGTCGACCTTGGCCTTGAAGTGCTTCAGGTCGAGCAGGGCGTCCTGCGCTTGCGGATGCGTTTCCGGATACGCGCCCACTTCGATGCGGAAGGCATCACCGTGTTCGGCACGGATGAAGGCGATCAGTTCGGAGGCATAGCGCATGTCGCCAGGAAAGCCCATGCCCGAGGGCAGGTCGCCGCGTAGTGCCACCAGGCGCCGGCAGCCGATGGCGCGGTAGAGCTTGAGCAGTTCGCGGATTTCCTGGCGGGTACCGCCGACGCAGGACAGGTGCGGTGCCGCGTCGAAGCCGTGGTGCTGGTTGAGATGGCGCACGGTCTCGGAGGTGTAGCTGAGGGTCGAGCCACCGGCGCCGAAGGTGCAGGACACGTACTCGGGGGCATAGGCCTTCAGCCTGGCCGCGGCACGGTCCAGCTGGGTGCGCTGTTCGTCGGTCTTGGGCGGATAGAACTCGAAGCTGATGGCGGTCATGGCACGGGCGGCGGCATCGGGTGTGAAGCAGTATATCTCTCCATCGAGATGGATGTGCGATGGATGTGTCGGGTCACGTCGTCCCGTGCGGGCGACCGTTCGCCCCGCTGACGGGCCGTTGCTCCGTAATCGCAACCGGGGCAACGGGAGCGAAGCCAAGCTGGTCCCAATCCCGGCACCACCCACGCGATGAAGGAGCAGACGATGAAGATCTTCCAGGCACTCTGGTACGCGATGAAGGCCTTGGCCAGGCTGGCGATGATCGGCATGGCGATGGCCGTGCTTGGCTCAGGCCCAGCCCATGCCACAGCCGTCGATAAAGCCGCCGTTGCAGGCGCAGTGCAGGTCGAGGTGCTCGGCAAGGGCCGTCCCTTGCTGATGATTCCCGGGCTTAACAGCAGTGCGGAGGTCTGGCGTGAGACCTGCCTGGCCCTGAAGGACGTGCAGTGCCATCTGGTGCAACTGCCGGGGTTTGCCGGTGCGGCGCCTGTCGATCCGCGCCCGGCCGATTTCCTGCCGGCGATGCGCGACGAACTACTGGGCTATCTGCAGGCGCGGCACCTGTCGAAGGTTGCCGTGATCGGTCACAGCCTGGGGGGTGTGCTGGCGATGCAACTGGCACTGAAGGCGCCCGATAGCATCGGTCCGCTGGTGATCGTTGATTCGCTGCCGTTCTATGCGGCGGTGATGAACCCGCAGGCCACCGCGCAGAACGTAGGGATGATGGCCGGGCAGCTGCGTGAAGGTTTGCTGGCGGCCGATGAGGCCAGCTTCAATGCACGCAACGATGCGACCGCCAAAGCCCTGACCCGCAGCACCCAGCATCTGCCGGAGCTGCAGCGTTGGGGGCGCGACAGTGATCGCACGAGCATGGCCGATGCGATGTACTCCATGCTGGTGCGCGATCTGCGTGATGACATCGACGGCATCCACACGCCGGTCCTGGTGCTGGGCAGCTGGGCCGCTTATCAGTCGATGGGGGGTACGGAAGCCAGTACCCGTGCGCAGTTCCAGGCGCAGTACGCGAAGCTGCCGGGTGTGCAGATCGAGATGAGCGCACAGGGTTACCACTTCCTGATGTGGGATGATCCGCGTTGGCTGCAGGCGCAGGTGCGCCGCTTCCTCGCCGCACATCCCTGACCGCCGTATGCCCTTTCCGCCACCGCCAAGGCTGCTCATGGACGCTACCACGCCTTCCCGCCGCTTCTGGATCCTCAACGCGCTGGCGTGGTCAGGCTATGCGACGTACAGCCTGTGGCTGGGGGTGCGTATCGGCGGCGGTACGCTGTTCAGCGGCGTGGTGTTGATCTCCCTCAGCATTGCCGTTTCCCTGTGGTTGTGCAGCGGCGCGCTGCGTTCGGTCGCACTGCGGCAGCGCTGGTGGGATGGCAGTCTGGGCAGCCTGGTGTTGAAACTGGCAACTGGCGTGGTGGTCGGTGCCAGCATTGCACAGGCGCTGACGGCGGCGTTGTTGTTGCCGGCGCTGGCCATGGGCTGGGTGCAGTTGCCCGGTGGGCGTGCCGACTACCAGCTGTCGTCGGTCGTGCTGTACTGGATGAACACCGCCCTGTTCCTTTTGATGTGGACGGGACTGTGGGCGGGCCTGCATGGCTTGCGCCGCGCGCGCCACAGCGAGCTGGCGCGATTGCGCGTGGAGGCGGAGCGCAGCGCCCTGGAGCGCGATGCGTTGCGTGCGCGGCTGAATCCGCATTTCATGTTCAACGCATTGAACAACCTGCGAGCGCTGATTCTGGAAGAGCCCGAGCGTGCCCGCGACATGGTCACCCGCCTGTCGCGCACGCTGCGCCACGCGTTGGCCCACAATCGCAGTGAGCAGGTGACCCTGGCCGAGGAACTGGAAGTGGTCGACGACTATCTGGCCATCGAGGCGATCCACTTCGAACAGCGCCTGCAGGTGCGGCGGGAGATCGCCGCAGAGGCTGTGCAGGCACAACTGCCTGCGATGGCACTGCAGCTGTTGGTGGAGAACGCGATAAAACATGGCATTGCCAGCCGCGCTGGCGGCGGCGAGGTACATATCCGCGCGTCGCTGGACGATGACCTGCTGCGCCTCCAGGTGGACAACCCGCTCTGCACTGGCAGCGAACCTGCGCAAGGGCATGGTGTGGGACTGGCCTACCTGCGCGCGCAGCTTGGCACGCGCGGCCGTTTCACCCTGCAGCCGCTCGGCGACCGCATGCAGGCGCTGCTGGAGATTCCGCAATGACGGCCGTGCTGCGTGTGCTGATTGTCGATGATGCACGGCTGGCGCGGCAGGAGCTGCGGACGCTGCTGTCGTCGCTGCCATGGGTGCAGTGCGTGGGCGAGGCCGACGATGTGCCTGCTGCGCGCGAGGCGATCGCCACGCTGGCGCCGGACCTGGTGCTGCTGGATGTGCAGATGCCCTCCGGTACCGGCTTCGATGTACTGGACGGGTTGGAAAGGGTGCCCTCGGTGGTGTTCGTCACTGCCTACGACACCTACGCAGTACGCGCGTTCCGGGCCAATGCACTGGATTACCTGGTGAAGCCGGTGGAAGCGCCGCGACTGCTGGAAGCGCTGGAGCGTGCGCGTCATCATGCGGCGTTGGATACCGAACCTCCCACAGTGCACGGCACGCTGGGTGCGCAGGACCAGGTGTTCGTGCGCGAAGGCGAGCGCTGCTGGTTCGTGTCCATTGCCGAGATCCGTCGGCTGGTGGTGGACGGCAACTACACGCGGCTGTGGTTCCGCGACCAGAACGCATTGCTGGCCCGCAGCCTGAGCGCGTTGGAAGCACGCTTGCCATCGGACCTTTTCTTTCGTGCCAACCGCAACACGCTGGTCAACCTGCGGCGCATTCGCGCGGTCACGCCGAGCATTGGCGATGGTTACGATCTGGCACTGGATGATGGCAGTGAAGTGGAGGTGTCGCGGCGGCAGGCACGGGAGCTGCGCGAGCGGATGGCGCTGTAGCCGCCGATCCTACAGTTCCGCGCTGACCGGGCTGGTCACGAATCCCCACAGCAGCCGCGCCATCACCGCAGGTGAGCGTGCCTGCGCGCGGGAGTAGGCCAGCAGTGCATCCAGCCTTGGACGGTCGTAGAGGTGGCCGGCCAGCAGCACCGCATGCACGCGCCGGCTGTTGCCGATGTCCAGCAGAGGATTGCCGTCCAGCAGCACCAGGTCGGCCGCTTTGCCGACCTCGACACTGCCATGCCGGGCCTGCAGGCGAAGGTGCTGTGCGGCGTGCAACGTGGCTGCGCGCAGCACGTCGGCCTGGCTGAGTCCGGCCTGGTGCAGCAGTTGCAGTTCATCGTGATAGCGGAAGCCGCCAAGCCCGGTGTCGGTGCCCACCAACACCGGAACACCGGCGCGGTGCGCAGCACCGGTCAGTGCCAGGCCATGATTGAAATAGGCGTGCAGTGCGCGCTCGCCACGTTGGCCTGGATGGCGGGTGACCGTGGCCTGCAGGTCGTCGCGCCAGGCCCAGCGCGAAAGCGGATCGAGGTACGCCAGTCGCGGATCATCGATGAAGCCCGGATCGCGCGCGCGGGCATCCTCCTCTCGGGTGACATGAGTGGGCACGAAGGCGCTGCCGCTGGCCTGCATCAGCGCGAAGGCGGCCTTGCACCTTGCAGGCGCATAGCTGTCCACCAAGTGCTCGGCCAAGGCTGTCGGGTCTTCACCTTCCAGCGTCCCGCTGCGCCATGCAGCTGCGGAGCCGGAGCAGTGGCGAACGAACAGATGCGCGTGTTCAAAGCTGTGCTGTCCGGCCTGCAGTGCCTCTTCCAGCGCCACCGCCCTGGGCAGGTGGCCCACCAGTGGACGATGCAGTTGCCGCGCCTCGGCAGCCAGCCGTTGGTAGGTATCCGGGCGCAGCCGGTTGTAGACCTTCAGTGCATCCACGCCGCGCTCGGCGTACTCACGCGCGCGACGGACGGCGTCCTGTGGTGCCAGCGCAGGGTCTTCGAAGTAGAAGCTTGCCACCTGCACGAATCGCGGCGCGGTCAACGTGCCAGCGATGGCCTGTGCGTTCCAGCGACGCTTGTCAGCGACGCAGGCGATCAGCGGATCGGTCGGCTGCGGGCAGTCCATCATGTCGCGGGTGCCGGTGATGCCGTTGGCCAGCATCAACGGGAACTGCAGTTGCGGAGACAGCTGCAGTGCGTGGGTATGCATGTCCCAGAAGCCAGGCAGCAGCCAGCGGCCACCGGCGTCGAATACGTGCAAGGTGGCGTCGTGGGGGCCATTGCCGATGGCGATGATGGTGCCGTTGCGCACCGTTACAGTGGTGGGCGCGCTGGCAACGCCGTTCTGCACGTCCACCACCCGCGCATTGATGATCACCCGGCTGTTGCCGACATCGGGTGGCGGCGGCGCTGGCAACGGCCAGATCAGGGCGGCAGCGAACAGCAGGGGCGGAGCGAGAAGCACAGCCGCTACTGCCTTCAGCAGAGGCCGTTGGTGTGATCGAGGGGAAGGGGACGACGCGCGTGCTGCATCCATGAACCTGCAATCCCTACGGTGGGTCGAAGGCAGGGTGGGGCAAGTCCGGTTCGGATGCCAGTGACTCTCGGCCTGCTCCCCTTGCACCGCCGGTGGCGGTTACCCTGTGCAGCGGATTCTTCGATCACACCGCGCCATGTCCATCGTCCTCACCGATTTCGCCCGCCCCCGCCTGTTCCCGCGCGTACCGCGCGGCAACACCATCCAGGACTGCAGCGCCGAGCAGTTCCAGGCGCATCTCAACGCGCACCCGCCGCTGAAGGTGCTCGACGGCTACGCACCATTCTGCAAGCTGTTCGTCTATGAAAACTGGACCAGCACGCGCTGCCTGACCGTGCCGGTCACCGACGCCAACCGGCACCTGCTGCGCAGCGGCTACGAGGCGCGCAACCGTGAGGAACTGCCGGTGCTGGTGCGCTGGTTCGAGGGCGTGGAATCGCCACGGGCCAATTACCTGGTGGTGATCCTGTACAGCGCCGAGCAGCTGGCCAAGGAGGGTTCACCCATCGATGCGGACTGGGGCATCGTCGGCTGCATCTATACCGCCGAGCCGGAAGAAGTGCCGATGGCGCCGATCACCATGATGCGCAATGCGCTGGGCGTGGAGGAGGGTGGTTCGGGCGTGCCGCTGGACCGCGAAGCCTATCAGCGCGCGGTGGCGTTCTGGGAGAACAACGCCAACTGGCGGCCGTGAGAACACAGCATCGCGATGCGCGTCAGCGCACTGCGATGTGAAATCCGCTGCGGCCACCGCGGGATACGATGCTGTTTCCATCACAGCAGGAAGCAACGATGACGATCAGAACGTGGATGCCGTTGGCGGTGGCGCTGGGCGCCTTGCTGGGTTCAGCCGAGAGTTCAGCCCAGCGTTACGATGCCAACGCCGCATGCGGTGGATTGAGCAACGCGGCATCGATCCAGGATGTGGGCGTCAGCAGCATGGAGGCGCGTGCCCAGCAAGGGCGCTGCACGCTGCACGTCGTGGCTGCGGATGCGGAAGCGCTGGTGCGCCAGCAACGCATGCTGGAAGCGGTGTCGATGGCGGTATGCAAGGCCGCTGCGGAACCTCAGCCGTCCGCGCAGCCGCTGTCACTGGTGCTGCGATTCCCTGCGCGCTGCCCGCTGTCGTCCAAGGCGACACTGTTCCCTGCGGCCAGCGGCAACTGGAGGCGTGAATTCCCCGAGTACCCCTCTGCGGCTGTACGTGACGGGTTGCAGGGCAAAGTGCAGCTGAAGGCGCTGGTGAACGGGGACGGCAGGATTGTCGCGGCCGTGGTACGCGTGTCCAGTGGTCACGCGGTGCTGGACGCGGCAGCGGCCAAGGGGCTCCGCTCGTGGGCCATGCAACGCGACGCGCAACAGCCCGCGTTGCCCGCCATGAGTGTGATGGACGTGCCGGTGACCTTTGCTCTCAACGAATGAAGGATGTGCTCTCCTGGCTTTCGTAGCGGGAGCCGGCACAACCAGGCTTGGCGTGGATCCGCCTTCGCAGTAGAGCCACGCCACGCGTGGCTTCAATCAAGGGCGAGCAAGGTCCACTCCCACCACGGGTAGTGGTACTCACGGTCGGTGGCATCCCAGTGCTGGCCGCAGCAGGTGCAGGCCACCCGATGGCGGTCGCCCCAGCCATCCTCGGCCACGCCCTGTTCCAGCAGCCGCACATGCCCCTGCTCGATGAGCCGGCGTGGGTCGAAGAACAGGTAATCCGGATACAGCGCGCACAGGCAGCCTTTGCGCTCACGCCAATAACGCAGGCGGCGCAGTGCCGCTTGCAGGTGCACATCGTTGCTGACCAGCGCACCGCCAAGCTGCACGCCCTGGCAGGCCTGCTCGATCCGCTCGGTCTGCGGCGCCAGCGCATCCAGCGTCGTAGCGCTGAACAACCGCGCCAGGCTGCTGCTGGCGGCATGGATACGACTGGCATCGCGCGACAGCAGGTCCCGCAGCAGCACATCGGCCTGCGGGTCGTCCAGCCGCGGTGGCGGCGATGTGGACCAGGGCCAGCGCATCAACGGGGCCTGCCGATCGCGGCGTAGAGGCCGCCGGTCAGGTGCAGCAGGTCGGCCGGGGCCAGTTCCACTTCCAGGCCGCGGCGGCCGGCGCTGACATGCAGCGTGGGCAGCACCTGCGCGCTGGTATCGAGGAAGGTGCGCAGGCGCTTCTTCTGCCCGAGCGGACTGATGCCGCCGACCAGATAGCCGGTTGCGCGCTGCGCGGCATCGACGGCGGCCATCTCGCACTTCTTGCAGCCGGCCGCCTCGGCCAGTGCTTTCAGATCAAGCTGGCCGGCCACCGGCACGATGGCAACGAGCAGTTCGTGCGTTTCGGTGCTGGCCAGCAGGGTCTTGAATACCTGTGCCGGGTCCAGGCCCAGCTTTTCGACGGCTTCGCCGCCATAGGATTCGGCATGGGCATCGTGCACGTAGCTGTGCACGGTATGGGCGATCTTCTCGCGCTTGAGCAGGTTGATGGCCGGGGTCATGGGCGTATCGTAGCGCTCCGCCCGGGCATTGCCTTGACCGAGGCTATTGCCGCACCCTGCGATACTGCACGTCGGCTTTCCCAGGCTCCAGCATGCGCGCACCCGCTCACCTCCACGACCTGACCTTTGACACCGAAGTGGCAGCGGGCCCGTATCCACCGCAGGGTTTTCTGCCGATCGCCGAAGGCGCGTTGGGCAACGGCGATTGCTTCGGGCTGTACTGGCCATTGGGGCGCGAAGGCGCATTGCCGCTGGTCTGCGAGATGTTCCATGACGAGGGCAGGATGGTCTACAGCCATTCTTCGCTGGACGTGTTCGTGCACTGGTTGGGCATCAATCGCGCGCTGGACGAGGATGCGTGGGATGACGACGAGTGGGATCCGCGCGCGCATGATGTGGACGACGCAGACTCGCCTCTGCGGCTTGTCGAGTTGGCGCAGGGACATGTAGCCGCAGGCGAGCCCGCCGCTGCGATCCCACTGCTCGACGCCGCAACTGCGGCTTTTCCAGACCTGCAGAAGGGCTGGGCCATGCTCGCTGGCCAGCACATGCGGTTGCGCAATGCCGAGCTGGCGGTGCGCGCGGCGCGCTCGGCCGTGCTGGCCAACTGGGCCTTTGGCGTGCCCGAAGCCGGTGTGCTGCGCATCCTGAAATCGGCGCATGCTGGTGCGGATCCGGTGGTGGCGATGGCGCAGCAGATGGGCTTCGCCTTTGGCGGTGCCAGGAACAACCCGGACTATGCGTTGATGCAGGCCTGCATCGATCGGTGTTGGCAGATCGGCGATAGGGAGGCGGCACTACGGTTGTCGCACAACCGCTGTTACGTGATGGCCGCCGAGACGGTGTCATTCCAGGAGCGCGAGCGCTTTGATCTGCCCGCGTGGCAGCTCGCGTTCCGCGAACAGTGCCGCCTCGCCCTCGGCGACGACCGCCAGCGCATGCAGTAGAGCCACGCCGCGCGTGGATACCGAACCGGACGACAGGATCCACGCTGTGCGTGGATCCGATCCATCGCAGATCAGCGCGACAGCGGCTGCTGTGCCTGTGCCTGTTCCTGCGCCTGTCGTTGTGTCTGTTCGGTGTTCAACGCTTCGCTCTGGCGAGTGCTGGATGGCAGATCCTGGCTGACCGCCTGCGCAAGGTCGATGTAGGTGCGATGCGCGGCAGGATCGCCCAGCTGGCCCTGCACCGCGAATACACCCTGGCCGTCGGGGCGCGCCACCACGGTGTCCACCTGTGACATGCCGACAAGCTTGGACTCGTAGGCAACCTGTCCAGCGGCATTCTCCAGCTGGCCGCGGTCATGGAACAGCGGCGATAGTCCACCTTGGCTGCGCTGCTGTTCCAACGTTTCCAGCTTTTCCACGACCTGCTGGTAGCGCGGATTGTCGGCGTGCCCGGGCGTGGCCATGCTCGGTGCTGCTGATTCGGCCTGCTGATGCTGCTGGCTTGCCGCCTCCAGCGCACCCAAGGTGCCGCTGCCGGCTTTGCCGTCCACCGTCAGCTGATGATCGCGCTGGAACTGCTGGACCGCCTGCAGGGTGCCCGGGCCAAAGTGACCGTCGGCCACCAGCGGTGCACCGTTCTTGCCCGTGTAGCCGAGGTCGGCCAGCTTCTGCTGCATGGCCTGCACCTCATCGCCCTTTGCGCCGTTCACCAGCACGCCACTGCCAGCCGACGCACCGGGTGTGCTGGGCGAGCCGTGCGAGGGGGCATGGGTTGGGGTGATGCCCAGCTGGGTCATGGCCGTGTCGAAGCGTTGATCGCGGCTGGTCACGGCCGCAGGCGACTGGATGCCGAATTTGGTCGCATCGACGAAGGTCTGCACGTCGGCCCGGCTTGGTGGATCGCCGGCCTGGACGGTACCGCCCTGCAGCTTCTCCGCGTTGCCGGCCAGATAGCTGATGAACTGCGGGCCCATGCTGCCGAACTGGTTGTCATAGTCGGCCATGGCCAGCTGCAGTTCCGGGTTTGCCACGATGGCATCGGCGGCGGCCGGGTTGGTCGCACGCACCTTGGCGATGGCCTCGTCGACGCGCTCGATGGCGCTGTCCAGCTTGGCGTTGGTGAGCTGGTCGATGTTGGCCTGCGGAATGGCCTGCAGCTTGGCGTCGAGCGCGGCCAGCTGCTGTGTGCTCAGCCCCCCGTGCTGGGACAGCAGTTCGATGTCACCGTTGGTGAAGCCGTTGTCGCGCAGGAAGCGCCTGGCCTGGGGGTTGCCGCCGACGTCGAACTGCACCAGACCGAACGAGTAGGCGCTGGTGCCCTCCTGGGCGTATGAGAAATGGTCCAGGTGGCGGGTGTTGCCGCCCAGTTCGGTGTTGAGGAACAGCGTGGACAGCTGTTCGCGGGTGAGAGTGGAATCCGTTGCCATGGTCATCGTCCTTCAATGAGGAAAAGGGAGCCGTGCCCGCCCGGCTGATGTCAGCCGGCGCAGTGCTGCTGGGTGAAGCCGAGCAGCTGGCGGGTGGCCTCGGTGCCGTAGGCAGCCGGTGCCGGTTCGATGGCAAACTGGCCGACCATCTGGTTGCTGCACAGCTGCACGTTGCGCTTGCCGCTGGCTGTTTCCAGGGTGCAGTTGGCCGCCAGCAGGGCGTTGTGGCCGGCGCCGATGTTGGTTGCCGCCGTGCAGCCCAGCAGGCTGCCTTTTTGGCCGTTTTCACCCAGCAGCGTGTTGAAGGTCGCCAGCTGGCTGTTGGGGTCGCGCAGCACCAGCATGTCCACGCACTGCTGCTGGCCGTCGGGCACTTCGCAGGCGTCCTGGTCGACCAGACCGTCGCGCGTGGCCGACAGTACCTTGAGGCGGTCGGCAGATACCTGTTGCAGGCAGTGCGCGTCGCTGCACAGGTCGCGCGTGTGCTGGATCCAGCGCTGCTGCTCGGCCTGCAGCTTGGCCTTGCCGGCGGCATCGAGGGTTTGGCTTGCGGCGGCTTCGGCCTTGGCCAGCTCGCCTTCCTGCTTCAACAGGGCGGGGTCGTTGCAGATCAGGGTCTGCACCGGCGATGCCGGATTGGCGCAGGCGGTGCTGCCGGCGGCCGCTGCCGGGGCGCTGGCCACCTTGCCGTCGGTGTTGGCCTGTTCGGTGGCGGCTGCAGGCGTCGTGGCCTGGGCTTCACCGGAGGGCGGGGTGCAGGCGGCCAGCAGGGCCACCCAGCACAGGGTCATGAGGGGCTTGATGGCCCGGGTCATACGTTCACTGCTGCGCTGCATGTCTATCCTTTGATGTCTGCGTCCTGGCGCATGGCCTGCGGGCGGCAGGCATGGGGCGAACCATGGAACGGGGGTGCCGTGGCGGCCGCGCGGCGGGCTGGGCATTGCAACATCCCGCGCCGGGGCCGTTGGCGGGAACAGAGCGTAGCAAGCGACTGCTTAGGGCTCTGTGACAGGGCGCGCGGAACGCGGCGGCGGGTGCCCGGATGCAGAACGGGCGCCCGAAGGCGCCCGTCCGTGTGCATCCGTTGCTGGGGTCAGCGCCCTTTCCTGCGGAAAGGGATCCGACCCCGCGCACGGCATCAGTAGCGGTAATGATCCGGCTTGAACGGACCTTCCACCGGCACGCCGATGTAGTCGGCCTGTTCCTGGCTCAGGGTGGTCAGCTTCACGCCGATCTTTTCCAGGTGCAGGCGGGCCACTTCTTCGTCCAGCTTCTTCGGCAGCAGGTACACCTTGTTCTCGTAGGTGCCCTTGTTGGCCCACAGGTCGATCTGGGCCAGGGTCTGGTTGGCGAACGAGTTGGACATCACGAAGCTCGGGTGGCCGGTGGCGCAGCCCAGGTTGACCAGGCGGCCTTCGGCCAGCAGGAAGATCGCATTGCCGTTGGGGAAGATGTACTTGTCCACCTGCGGCTTGATGTTGACGTGCTTCACGCCCGGGAAGGCGACCAGCGCATCGACCTGGATCTCGTTGTCGAAGTGGCCGATGTTGCAGACGATGGCCTGGTCCTTCATCGCGCTCAGGTGCTCGATGCGGATGATGTCCTTGTTGCCGGTGGTGGTGACGTACAGGTCGGCACGGCCCAGGGTGGATTCGATGGTGTTGACCTCGAAGCCTTCCATCGCCGCCTGCAGGGCGCAGATCGGATCGATCTCGGTGACCACCACGCGCGCGCCGTAGGCACGCAGCGACGCGGCGCAGCCCTTGCCGACGTCACCGTAGCCGCAGACCACGGCGACCTTGCCGGCCAGCATCACGTCCATCGCGCGCTTGAGGCCATCGGCCAGCGACTCGCGGCAGCCGTACAGGTTGTCGAACTTGCTCTTGGTGACCGAGTCGTTGACGTTGATCGCCGGGATCAGCAGGGTGCCGGCCTGGGCCAGCTGGTACAGGCGGTGCACGCCGGTGGTGGTTTCTTCCGAAACGCCCTTCCAGTCCTTGACCACGCGGCCCCAGTAACCCGGGCGCTCCTTGGCCACGCGCTTGAGCAGGTTCTTGATGACCTGCTCTTCGTGCGAAGCAGCCTTTTCGTCGACCCAGGTGCTGCCGTTCTCGAGCTCGTAGCCCTTGTGGATCAGCAGGGTCACGTCACCGCCGTCGTCGACCACCAGCTCCGGGCCGGTCAGGGTGCCGTCGGGCAGGGTGAAGGTCAGCGCGTCCAGGGTGCAGTCCCAGTACTCTTCCAGCGACTCGCCCTTCCAGGCGAACACGGGGGTGCCGGTGGCGGCGATCGCCGCAGCGGCGTGGTCCTGGGTCGAGAAGATGTTGCACGAAGCCCAGCGCACGTCGGCGCCGATGTCCTTCAGGGTCTCGATCAGCACCGCGGTCTGGATGGTCATGTGCAGCGAGCCGGTCACGCGCACGCCCTTCAGCGGCAGCTCGGCCTGGTACTTGCGGCGGATGGACATCAGGCCCGGCATTTCGTGCTCGGCGATGTCCAGTTCCTTGCGGCCCCAGTCGGCCAGGGTGATGTCGCGGATCTTGTAGTCGCCTTCAGTGGAGAAGGTCTTGGCAACAGCATTCATGCAGTAGCTCCGGTTGTGGGCGAGCGGATGCTCGCATCTGGCCGGGCGCCGTTGTTGCAAAGCCACCTGGCCGAGCCTGGCCGGTCTCAGGGATCCGGTCGCAGCGCCCCTCGGCAGGGGAGGATGCCCATTATATCGCGCCTCCGCTGTGACACGGCGATGACCCAACCATCGGCAGATGGGCGGAGGTGCATGGCCTGTTAAGGTCGAGGGCTTCACGCAGCGAACAGGTGGAACAATGATGAGCACGCACGCACGCCGCAACCGGCGCTTGACTGGCCTGGTCCTGTCGATGGCCCTGCTGGCGGTGGTCCCGCAGGCCTGGGCTGCGGCACCGCAGACGGCCGCGGCGCAGGCGCAGGGCGTGGCCGGTTACGAGCTGCCCTCGGCCGCACTGCAGGCCGTGGTCGACGCGCCGCGGGCGCCGTCGCTGTTCCTGTCGCCGCGCCGGGATGTCGCCGCGCTGATGCAGATGCCGTCGCTGCCGTCGATCCAGGTGGTGGCACAGCCGGAGCTGAAGCTCGCGGGTTTGCGCATCAATCCGAAAACCTTTTCCGACAGCCGCTTCAGCTTCGGCCAGAAGCTGTGGCTGATGAATGTGGCCGACGGCAAGGAGCGGCAGATCAGCGGGTTGCCGGCCTCGCTGTCGATCGCCAGCCTGACGTGGTCGCCGGACCAGAAGTGGCTGGCCTTCAACCAGGTCGATGCCGCTACCGGGGCCAATGAGCTGTGGCTGGTGGACGTGGCTGGCGGCAGCGCCCGTCGCCTGGTCGCCGGCCTGAACACCGTTCTGGGCAGTGGCTACCAGTGGTTGCCGGACAGCCGTGGCCTGGTGGTGTTCACCCGCCCGGCCAACCTTGGCGCCGCCCCGGCTGCAGATGGCATCCCGACCGGCCCGGCCGTGCAGCAGACCGGCCAGGGCGGTGGCGTGGTGTCCATCCGCACCTACCAGGACCTGCTGAAGAACGAGGCCGACGCGCGCCAGTTCGATTACTACGCCACCACCCAACCGATGGAAGTGGGCCTGGACGGGCAGAGCCGTGCCATCGGTGCGGCCGGCATCTTCATGGGTTTTGCGGTGTCGCCCGACGGCCGCTTCGTGCTCAGCCAGCCGGTGCAGCGTCCGTACTCCTACGTGGTGCCGCTGAGCAGCTTCCCGCGCCGCATCGAAGTGCTCGACCGCAGCACCGGCAAGCTGGTGCATACCGTGGCCGTACGGCCGCTGGTGGAAGGCCTGCCGACCGGCAACGATGCCGAAGTGACCGGCGTGCGTGACATCAGCTGGCGCGGCGATGCCGATGCCACCCTGGTCTGGGCCGAAGCGCAGGATGGTGGCGACCCGAACCGGGAAGCCAAGGTGCGCGATGCGGTGTTCATGCAGGCCGCACCGTTCGACACGCCGCCGGTGACCCTGGCCCAGCTCGGCAGCCGCTATGCCGGCATCAGCTGGGGCCGCGGCGACCTGGCCCTGCTCAACGAATCGTGGTGGAAGACCCGCCGCAGCAAGACCTGGCTGATCGCACCGGACAACGCCAGCGCCGATGCCAGGCTGCTGTGGGATCGCGACGCGCAGGACCGCTACGCCGATCCGGGCCGCCCGCTGATGGCCAGTGATGACCGCGGCCGCTCGCTGCTGCAGACCACCGCTGATGGCGGCAGCCTGTACCTGGCCGGTGCCGGTGCATCGCCGGAAGGCGACCGTCCGTTCGTTGATCGCTTCGACGTGGCCAGCGGCAAGGCAACCCGCCTGTTCCATTCGCAGGCACCGACCTACGCCGCGCCGGTAACGCTGCTGGATGCGCAGGCCAGTTCGCTGCTGATCAGCCGCGAGAGCCCGGACGAGCCGACCAACTTCTACGTGCAGTCGCTGACCGACACCAACGCCGCACCGCGTGCGCTGACCCATTTCGCCCATCCGCTGCCGCAGCTGAAGGGCGTGCAGAAGGCGCAGATCCGCTACAAGCGCAAGGACGGCGTGGACCTGACCGCGACCCTGCTGCTGCCGCCGGGCTACGACCCCAAGCGCGATGGTCCGCGGCCGCTGCTGATGTGGGCCTACCCGGGTGAGTTCAAGAGCGCGGCGGCCGCCAGCCAGGTGACCGATTCGCCGTACCGCTTCAACGCCATCAGCTACTGGGGCCCGCAGGCGTTCCTGGCCAAGGGCTATGTGGTGCTGGCCAGCCCGTCGATGCCGATCATCGGCGAAGGCGACAAGGAACCCAACGACACCTACATCGAACAGCTGGTGGCCAATGCGCAGGCCGCAGTGGACGAGGTGGTGCGGCGTGGCGTGACCGACCGCGAGCACATCGCCATCGGTGGCCACTCCTACGGTGCGTTCATGACCGCCAACCTGCTCGCGCACACCCGCCTGTTCAAGGCCGGTATCGCGCGCAGCGGCGCCTACAACCGCACGCTCACCCCGTTTGGTTTCCAGGCCGAAGAGCGCAACTACTGGCAGGCGCAGGACGTGTACCAGAAGATGGCGCCGTTCAATTACGCCGACAGGATCAAGGATCCGATCCTCTTCATCCACGGCGTGGACGACAACAACTCGGGCACCTTCCCGATGCAGAGCGAACGCATGTTTGCCGCAGTGAAGGGGCTGGGCGGTACCGCCCGCCTGGTGATGCTGCCGAACGAGTCGCATGCCTACCGCGCACGCGAATCGATCATGACGATGCTGGCTGAAAGCGAGCGCTGGCTGGAGCAGAACCTCGGCCCGGTGCAGCAGGTCAAGGCCAAGAAGACGCGCTGACCAGTGCTGGTAGTGCCGGCCGCTGGCCGGCAACCTCATGGACCTGCGCAACGTGAGGTTGCCGGCCAGCGGCCGGCACTACCAGATGAAACCATTTCTGCAGCGCAGCACGGCACGCGTTCTGGTTTAGGCTTGGGGTCTGGATCCGTTGACCGAGGCCTGTGCGTCGCCGATGAACGAGTACCGCAGCAGTATCGAATT
Source organism: Stenotrophomonas sp. 2694 (assembly GCF_040548715.1). NCBI lineage: Bacteria > Pseudomonadati > Pseudomonadota > Gammaproteobacteria > Lysobacterales > Lysobacteraceae > Stenotrophomonas > Stenotrophomonas sp. 2694. The sequence continues at coordinate 31,543 of NZ_JBEPSG010000006.1, read as the reverse complement.
CGCTTCCCCTGATCTTCCCTTGCGTGACGACGTGCGCCGTCTGGGTGCACTGGTCGGTGACCTGCTGGTCGAGCAGGTATCGGCCGCCTTTCTCGATGACGTCGAGGACGTGCGCACGCGTGCCATTGCCCGCCGCGAGAACCAGGCGCCGCTGTCCGAGCTGGCCGACGGCCTGGCCGGGCGTGAACCGCAGCAGGCCGAGACCATGGTGCGCGCGTTCAGCACCTACTTCCAGGTGGTCAACATCGCCGAGCGCGTGCATCGCATCCGCCGCCGCCGCGACTACCAGCGCGCCGTTGCGGCCGCACCGCAACCCGATGGCCTGCAGGATGCCCTGCAGCACCTGAAGGCGCAGGGCGTTGGCCTGGATGAACTGGCGCAGTGGCTGCCACGCATCGATATCGAGCCGGTGTTCACCGCGCACCCGACCGAAGCGGTGCGCCGCGCGCTGCTGGAGAAAGAGCAGCTGATGGTGGCCAGCCTGGTCGACAACCTCGACGGCCAGCGCACGCCGGGTGAAGCGGCCGCAGACGCTGCACGCTTCCGCATGGCGTTGACCGCCTCGTGGCAGACCACCGATTCCTCGCCTGTGCGCCCGACCGTGGACGACGAACGCGAGCACGTCGGCTTCTATCTGGTGCAGGTGCTGTACCGGGTGATCCCGGTGCTGTACGAATCGCTGCAACAGGCACTGCGCGATACCTATGGCGCGGAACTGCCGCTGCCGCGCCTGCTGCGTTTCGGCACGTGGGTGGGCGGCGACATGGACGGCAATCCCAATGTGGATGCGCACACCATCCGCAATACGCTGGATGCACAGCGCGTTGCCGTGCTGGGCCGCTATCAGAAGGAACTGCTGCAGCTGGCCAGCCTGCTCAGCCAATCCACCGAGCGGGTGGGGGTGAGCGATGCCCTGCAGGCGCGTGTCGCGCATTACCAGCAGTTGCTGCCGCAGGTGCAGTCGCGGCCACGACATGCCGACATGCCGTATCGGTTGCTCAACGATCGCATGCGCGCACGCCTGCAGGCCACGCTGGATGATGCCGACGGCGCCTATGCCGGCCCGGACGAGCTGATCGACGACCTGCAGCTGATCCTCGACAGCCTGCGCGCGAACCGGGGCGAACATGCCGGCGGCTTCGCGGTGCAGCGCCTGTTGTGGCGGGTGAAGACCTTCGGTTTCCATCTGGCGAGGCTGGATGTGCGCCAGGAATCGAGCGTGCATGCGCGCGCGCTGGCGGCAGTGCTGGGGGGCGATGCGGCATGGGACGCATTGGATACAGCGGGTCGCGCACGCCTGCTGGCACCGCATGCCAGTGGTGAAACACCATTGCCTGTTGGCGATGATGAGGGCAACCAGCGCTTGGATGCAGTGTTCGCGGCCTTGGCCGATGCTCGTGCGCGGCATGGTGGCGACGCGCTGGGCAGCTACATCATCTCGATGGCGCACGACCGTGGCGATGTGCTGGCGGTGCTGGCCCTGGCACGGCGTGGCGGCCTGGTCGATGACGCCGGCCACGTGCCGCTGGATATCGCGCCGCTGTTCGAAACCGTGGACGACCTCAAGCGCGGCACCGCGACGCTGCGCGATCTGCTGGCCGATCCGGTGTACCGCGCGCACCTGCGTGCACGGGAGGACGTGCAGATGGTGATGCTCGGCTATTCGGACAGCAGCAAGGATGGTGGCATTGCCGCATCACGCTGGGGCCTGCAGCGCGCACAGGTGGAGCTGCTGGAGGTGGCCGCCGAAGCGGGCCTGCGCCTGACCTTCTTCCATGGCCGCGGTGGCTCGATCAGCCGCGGTGGTGGCAAGACCACGCACGCGGTCGATGCCTCGCCACGCGGCAGCATCGATGGTCGCCTGCGGGTGACCGAGCAGGGCGAGGTGATCCACCGCAAGTACGGCATCCGCGCGCTGGCATTGCGTTCGCTGGAGCAGGCCACCGGTGCGGTGCTGCGCGCCAGCCTGCGCCCGCGTGCCGCCGAACCGCGTGAGGATGATTGGCGGCCGGTGATGGACGTGGTCGCCGGTTCCAGCAGCGAGGTCTATCGGGCGTTCGTCGGCCAACCGCGTTTCATGGACTACTTCCGTACCGCCACGCCGATCGATGTGATTGAACGGATGACGCTGGGATCGCGGCCGTCGCGCCGGCTCGGCCAGGATGCGGCCTTGACCAACCTGCGCGCGATTCCGTGGGTGTTCGCCTGGAGCCAGGCGCGCGCGGTGATTCCGGGCTGGTATGGGGTCGGCAGCGGCCTGCAGGCGGCCGCCGACGCCGGCCATGAAGCCACGTTGCGTGAAATGGCGCGGGACTGGCCGTTCTTCCGCACGTTCCTGGATGACATCGCGATGGTGCTGTCCAAGGGGGATATCACCATCGCCGAACAGTTCTCGCGCCTGTCCGGCGAGCTGCACGATGCGTTCTTCCCGCAGGTCGAGCGCGAACTGGAGCTGACCCGGCACTGGCTGCTGGCGCTGATGGAGCAGCAGACCCTGCTGGACCACGACGCGCGGCTGGCGCTGTCGATCCGCCTGCGCAATCCCTATGTGGACCCGATCAGCGTGCTGCAGGTGGACCTGCTGCAGCGCTGGCGCGAAAGCGGACGCGAGGACGACGACCTGCTGCGTGCGCTGGTGGCCTGCGTGAATGGTGTCTCGCAGGGCGTGCAGAACACGGGGTGATGCGCATCCGCCGGGCATGGCCCGGCGAATTCGCAATGGTAGTGCCGGCCGCTGGCCGGCAACCTCGCAGCAGGCAGGCTACTGCAGTTGCCGGCCAGCGGCCGGCACTACCGGTTTGCCAGGTGCCGAGCCCGGTCGGCCCGCTTTCATTCTTCCGGTGACGGCGGATTGGACGCCAGCAGTTCCAGATGCCGCTGCTCCATTTCCTGCCGAAGCTGGCGGCGGATCAGCGCTGCGGCCTGCCGGCGCTTTTCATCCGAACTGGCCGGCTGCAGCGATGGAACCGGCGTCGGCCGGCCGTCCTCGTCCACCGCCACCATGGTGAAGAAGCAGCTGTTGGCGTGGCGCACGCTGCGCTTGAGGATGTCCTCGGCCACCACCTTGACGCCGATTTCCATCGACGAGGTACCGGTGTAGTTCACCGAGGCCAGGAAGGTGACCAGTTCGCCCACCGCGATCGGCTGGCGGAACACCACCTGGTCCACCGACAGGGTGACCACGTAGCGGCCGGCATAGCGGCTGGCGCAGGCATAGGCGACCTGGTCGAGCAGGCGCAGGATCGCGCCACCGTGGACCTTGCCGGAGAAATTGGCCATTTCCGGCGACATCAGCACGGTCATGGACAGCTGGTGGGATTTGAGTTCGGTCGACATGGGGCGATTGTATCGGCAACCACCGGCACTACCATCTGCCGGCCAGCGGCCGGCACCCTCATGATGTGCGCAAACCGATGCATGGTTGCCGGCCAGCGGCCGGCACTACCGAAAGCAGAAGGGCCGCTTGCGCGGCCCTTCGTGTTTCTTACTTCAGCTTCGCATCGGCGCGCAGGGCGGCGGCGCGATCGGTCTTCTCCCAGGAGAAGGCCGTGGCGTTGACGGTCTCGCCTTCGCCGTTGATGTAGCTGAACTCCTTCGGCTTGCGGCCGAAGTGGCCATAGGCCGCGGTCTGCTGGTACATCGGGTGGATCAGGTCCAGCATCTTGATGATGCCGTACGGGCGCAGGTCGAAATGCTTGCGGATCAGCTTCTCGATCTTGTCGTCGCTGATCTTGCCGGTGCCGAAGGTGGTGACCGAGATCGAGGTCGGCTCAGCCACGCCGATGGCGTAGGAGACCTGCACTTCGCAACGGTCGGCCAGGCCGGCGGCAACCACGTTCTTGGCGACGTAGCGGGCAGCGTAGGCGGCCGAACGATCGACCTTGGACGGATCCTTGCCGGAGAACGCGCCACCACCGTGACGAGCCCAGCCGCCGTAGGTGTCGACGATGATCTTGCGGCCGGTCAGGCCGCAGTCGCCCACCGGGCCGCCGATCTCGAACTTGCCGGTCGGGTTGATGTGGAACTTGGTGCCCTTGTGCAGCCACTTGGCCGGCAGCACCGGCTTGATGATCTCTTCGCGGACGGCCTCGATGAGGTCCTTCTGCTTGATGCCCGGGGCGTGCTGGGTCGACAGGACCACCGCGTCGATGGCCGAGACCACGCCGTTTTCATAGCGCAGGGTGACTTGGCTCTTGGCGTCCGGACGCAGCCAGGACAGCGGCGAGTTGCGCTTCTTGCGGATCTTGGCCTGCTGCTCGACCAGGCGGTGCGACAGGTGGATCGCCGCCGGCATGTAGCTGTCGGTTTCGTTGGTGGCATAGCCGAACATCAGGCCCTGGTCGCCAGCGCCCATTTCTTCCGGCTTCTTGCGGTCAACGCCCTGGGCGATGTGCGGGGACTGCTTGCCGATCAGGTTCAGCACGCCGCAGGTGGCGCCGTCGAAGCCGACGTCGGAGCTGTCATAGCCGATGTCCACGATGACCTTGCGGGTCAGCGCTTCCAGGTCGATCCAGGCGCTGGTGGTGATTTCGCCGGCAACGATGGCAACGCCGGTCTTGACCATGGTCTCGCAGGCCACGCGGGCGCGCTGGTCCTGGGTCAGGATCGCGTCCAGCACCGCATCGGAGATCTGGTCGGCAACCTTGTCCGGATGGCCTTCAGAGACCGACTCGGAGGTGAAGAGGTAGCTGGACATCAGGCTTAATATCCTTTGATTCGGATGGAAAGATGGGCGCGAATGATACACGGGGTGCGCCGCCTGTGCATTGTGAACCTGTATGGGTTGCCGGTGGTTAAGGTGTTGTGCCCGGCAGGGCAAGGCTTGGCGGGCATTGCGGCGGCATCGTGCACAGGCAGTGTTCCACTGGCGTGACCATTGCCGCCCCCGCCGGCACCCGTTGGGCCTGCCCAGGCGCCGTCATCATTCTGCCGCCAAACCGCCATCTGGCTGCCGCCTGCCGGGCGCAGGCTCTCGGCCAACCCGGCCGCCGGGCAGGAGGGGACACGCCATGCAGGAACTCGAACAGCGTCTGCAGCAACGCTATCCCGACTGGTTCCATGGCCGTCGGGGCCAACTGGCCCGGCCCCTGCTGCGCAGCGTCGGGCGCTGGTCACGGCTGGACCGGATCGAGGCGTTCCTGCGCCGCAATGCCAACGTGCGCGGTTTCGACTTCGTCGCCGCCGGACTGGAGTTCATCGAGGGTCGCTACCACGTGGACCCCGCCGCGCTGGCGCGGATCCCCGCCACCGGCCGCCTGTTGATCGTGGCCAACCACCCTTCCGGCGCGCTGGATGCGCTGGCGTTGCTGGATGCGGTTGGCCGCATCCGCCGTGACGTGCGGATCGTGGCCAACGATCTACTGGGCGCGATCGGGCCGCTGCAGGACCTGCTGCTGCCGGTACGCATCCTCGGCGGCAAGGTCCAGCGCAGCAGCCTGCAGGCGGTTGAGCAGGCGCTGGCGGCCGAGCAGTGCGTGATCGTGTTCCCGGCCGGCGAGGTCTCGCGGCTGTCGCTGCTCGGCATCCGCGATGGCCGCTGGCAGCGGGGGTTTGTCCGCTTTGCCCGCGCCGCCGCCGCACCGGTACTGCCGGTGCGGGTGGAAGCGCGCAATTCGGCGCTGTTCTACGGCGCATCCACCCTGTTCAAGCCGGCCGGTACGGCACTGCTGGCACGGGAGATGTTCGCCCGCCGCGGCCGGCCGCTGCGGCTGCGCATCGGCGAACCGATGCAGCTGGGGCAGGGTGATCCCGGCGCGCAGCTGCTGGCGGTGCGCCGCGCGGTATATGCGCTGGGGCGCAGCACAGCGCTTGCCGAAGGCTGCCCGGCAGGGCCCGAGCCGCTTGCCGCGCCGGTGCCGCCTGCACAGGTCGCCGCTGCGATTGCCGCCGCCACCGTGCTGGGGCAGACCGCCGATGGCAAACAGATCCTGCTGGCCAGCTGCACGGCCGATTCGCCGCTGCTGCACGAGCTGGGGCGGCTGCGCGAACTGACTTTCCGCCAGGTGGGCGAGGGCACTGGGCGCAGTCGCGACCTGGATGACTTCGACCTGCACTACCAGCACATCGTGATCTGGGACGGCACCGCCCAGCGCATCGCCGGTGCCTACCGGATCATGCGGGGCGCGCAGGCGCTGGCGCGCCGGGGCTTGGCCGGGCTCTACAGCGCTTCGCTGTTCCGCTATTCCGACGACGCCATTCCCCGCATTGCCGAAGGCCTGGAATTGGGACGCAGCTTCGTGGTGCCCGATTACTGGGGCAGCCGCAGCCTGGATTACCTGTGGCAGGGCATCGGCGCTTACCTGCAATGCCAGCCCGGCATCCGCTACCTGTTCGGTGCGGTGTCCATCAGCGCCGCGCTGCCACGCGATGCGCGGGAGCAGCTGGTGGCCTATTACCAGCGTTACTACGGCGTGGCCGATGGCCGGGTGCAGTCGAACCGGCCGTTCCAGTACTTCGCCGCGCCACCGTGTTTCGGCAACCTGGATGCGGCGGCTGCCTTCGACGTGCTCAAAGCCAATCTCGCCGCGCTCGGTACCGGTGTGCCCACCTTGTACCGGCAGTACACAGACCTGTGCGAACCCGGCGGTGCACGGTTCCTGGCGTTTGGCGTCGATCCGGATTTCAGCGACTCGATCGACGGCCTGATCGAAGTCGACCTGCACGCGATCCGGCCACACAAGCGCAAACGCTATCTGCGCGATGCGGGGATGCCGGCATGAGCACGCTGGCGAACCTGGCACCGCATCGTCGCGCCGTGTTCGTCTCCGATGTTCATCTCGGGTCGCGGCATTGCCACGCCACCGAGCTGGCGCGTTTCCTCGGCACCCTGCGCTGCGAGCGCCTGTATCTGGTCGGCGACATCATCGACCTGTGGTGGATGGCACACCGACGCGCCAACTGGCGGCAGTCGCACAGCGAGGTCATCCTGGCCCTGCACGCGCTGCGACGCGCCGGTACCGAGATCATCTACATCCCCGGCAACCACGACGCCTCGCTGCGCCAGGTGTGCGGCCTGATGCTGCCGGCGATGCAGGTGCGCCGCCGTGCGATCCACACCACCGCCGATGGCCGCCGGCTGCTGGTGGCGCATGGCGACGACTATGACGGTGTCACCCACTTCGGTGGCCTGCAGGAGCGGTTTGGTGACTGGCTGTACTACCGCATCCTCACCGGCAACCATCTGTTGAATGCGGTGCGGCGCCGACTCGGGATGCGCTACTGGTCGCTGTCCGAATTCCTGAAACGGCAGAGTGGTGCCGCTGAACGCTACATCGAGCGCTTCGTGCAGGCCGGCCTGGACGATGTTCGCCGGCGAGGCCTGGATGGCATCATCTGTGGGCACATCCACCGCGCCGCACTGATCGAACGCGACGGTCTGGTCTACGCAAATGACGGCGACTGGGTGGAGAGCCTGACCGCGTTGGCCGAGGACCACGACGGCGCCATGCGGCTGCTGGACCACAACGGGCGGACGTTGGTGGAGCTGCCGGGAGCACGGTTGTCGCAGGCGGCGTGATTCACAGCTGCAGGGACAGGCCCACGCGCGGCTGCGGCCGCACTGGCAGCTGACTGACGCGCCGCCGGGCAGGAAACCGCCGCTGCACGGAGATCGCCAAGCCGCTAGCATCGGCCGATGGACTCATTGACCCAGATCGTTCTTGGCGGCGCCGTCGCTGCCGCCATCGCCCCGCCTGGACACCGCCGTGCCGCCCTGCTGGCCGGTGCCGCGCTCGGTACCCTGCCGGACCTGGATGCCCTCTGGCTGGGCTTTGCCGCCGCCGACCCGGTGGCGAACATGACCGACCATCGCAGCTTCAGCCATTCGCTGCTGGTGCTGCCGTGGGTGGCCGCGCTGATCTGGTGGCTGTTCAAGCGCTTCGGCAACGGCCGGGTGGCGCAATCACCGCTGCGCTGGTTCTGGGCGATCCAGCTGGCGCTGGTCACCCATCCGGTGCTGGATGCGTTCACTGTCTACGGCACGCAGCTGTGGTGGCCGTTGCAGCCACATCCCGCGATGGGCTCGAGTGTCTTCATCATCGATCCCGGCTACACGGTGTGGCTGCTGCTGGGCTGCGTGCTGGCGTGGTTTGGCCGCGCGCGACCGTGGGTGGGCAAAGTGCTCGGCGTTGCGTTGCTGCTCAGCAGTGCGTACCTGGGCTGGGGGCTGATCGCCAAGGCACAGGTCGACCGCGCCGCGCAGCAGAGCCTGGCCGCGATGGGCCTGGGCGACGCGCCGCGGTTCTCGGTGCCGATGCCGTTCAATACCCTGTTGTGGCGGGTCGTGGCGATGACCCCGAATGGCTACGTGGTCGCTGACCGCTCGCTGGTGGCCGACCACGGGCCGATGCGTTTCGAGGGGCATCCGTCCAACGTGCAGGCCTTGCGCGAAGCGGCGGGAATTCCGGCAGTACGGCGCCTGCAGTGGTTCAACCGTGGCTTCATGCGCGCACAGGTGGTGCAGGGCAGGCTGGTGCTGAGCGACCTGCGCATGGGGCTGGAGCCGGACTACACCTTCAATTTCGCGGTGGCCGAGCAGGTTGATGGCCAGTGGCGCGCGATCGTGCCCGAGCAGTTGCGGGTGGACTACAGCAGCCCGGCCGCGCGTGCCGATGCCGGCCGCCGGTTGTCGGCGATGTGGCAGCGCATCTGGCACGAACCGGAGGCGGCGGACGGCGCCGCCGCGCACCCGTAGATTCACGCCACGGCCCATCAGCCCAGTAGATCCACGCCACGCGTGGATGGCGTGTACCGCGGCCGCTCAATACACCGTTGCGCGGCCCTGCACGAACGAATAGAAGAACACCGCGTTCGGATCGTTCTGCACCAGCCGGAACTCGCGGCGCATGCCCTCCACCGTCTCTTCGTCCACCGTGCCGGCCTGCAGCAGCTGGTCGGCCGCCGACAGCAGCAGCTGTTCCCAGAAAGCGATCATCGTCTTGCGACGTGCCGGTTCGCGGTTGTCCAGATGGATGGTCTTGATCTCGGTGTGCACATCGCGGAAGCCACCGGCCAGCAGCAGGTTGCCCAGCTTGGCGCCGACGAACGGATCACCGCCGTGGTCGTACTGGAAATCGTTGAAGGCCATCCAGTAGCGCCAGATGTGCGGCGAATACGGATCAAGCAGGAACGAGGCATTCATCACCTCGGTGATGTAGACCGGCGAGCCCGGGGCCAACACGCGGCGTACTTCACTCAGCACGCGCGCCGGCGACGGCACGTGTTCCAGCACCCAGCACAGGAACGCCGCATCGAAGCTGCGCGCCTCGAAAGGCAGTTCGCCGGCATCGGCCTGCTGCAGGGTGTAACGGTCGTTGCACCACGGCGTGCGCGCTAGGTTTTCACGCGCGGTTTCCAGCTGGGCCTCGCTCAGGTCCACGCCGGTCACGTGCAGCTCGGGGAAGCGGCGCAGCAGGATCTCGGTCTGCGCGCCCACGCCACTGCCGACTTCCAGCAGGCGCTTTGCGCCGCTGTAATCGATCTGGCCGAAGATGCTCGTTTCCAGCAGGCGTGCCTGGGTCATCAGGCGCTGCTGCTCGGTGCCGGAGAACCCGTGCAGGTAGGTCGGGGAAGAAATAGGCGGGGTCATGGGGGCGGGCTCAGGCAGCAGAAGACATCGCCGGTTCCCCGGCGATCAGGCGATCGAAATAGTCGGTGGTCAGCGCGATCTGGCTGGCCGGATCTTCGGCGCGGTTGACCACCGCGCGGAACGCGGCATTCTCCGGCCGGTCCTTGGCGTACCAGCCCAGGTGCTTGCGCGCGATGCGCACGCCCTGCGGTTCGCCATAGAAATCGTGCAGCGCGTGCAGGTGGCCGAGCAGGATGTCGCGCACTTCGGCCAGCGACGGCGGCGGCAGCTCCTCGCCGGTGGCCAGGTAATGCGCCACTTCGCGGAAGATCCACGGCCGGCCCTGTGCGGAGCGGCCGATCATCACCGCATCCACGCCGGTCTGCTGCAGGACGAAGGCGGCCTTCTGCGGCGAATCGATATCGCCGTTGGCGATCACCGGGATGCGCAGCGCGGCCTTGATCTCGCCGATCGTGGCGTACTCGGCCTGGCCGGTGTAATGCTGGTCGCGGGTACGGCCGTGCACCGCCAGCGCAGCGATGCCACTGTCTTCGGCGATACGCGCGATGAGCGGGCCGTTGCGATGGTCGCAGTCCCAGCCGGTGCGGATCTTCAGCGTCACCGGCACGTCCACCGCGTTCACCACTGCTTCCAGGATGCGCGCGACCAGCAGCTCGTCGCGCATCAGCGCTGACCCCGCCCAGGCGTTGCACACCTTCTTGGCCGGGCAGCCCATGTTGATGTCGATGATCTGCGCGCCATGGTCGACGTTGTAACGCGCTGCCTCGGCCAGCTGCTGCGGCTCGGTGCCGGCGATCTGCACGCTGATCGGCGCCGGTTCACCGGCATGGTCCATGCGGTGGATGGACTTGCGCGTGTTCCAGAAGCGCGGGTCGCTGATGGTCATTTCCGAGGCGGCCAGGCCCGCGCCCAGCCGTTTGCACAGCAGGCGGAAGGGTTTGTCGGTGACGCCGGCCATGGGCGCCAGCACGACGTTGGGGGCAATGGAGTACGGGCCGATCTGCATGTGCCCATTGTAGGGCGCGGCAGGCGCCCCGGCTGGGTTGGCGGCCCGCCGGTTCAGGCCGATCCGCACCGACCTCATGCCGGACGGGCATCAGCAGATGCTTGATGGTCGCTTCCGTCGCCCCCACGGGCCGGTCATGGTGGGCGGCTGGGCGGGCCGGCAAGGCGCATCCACGCATGGCGTGGATCTACTGTGCCCCGGTAGATCCACGCCATGCGTGGATGGGGCCGTCGCACCCAGCACCCGGTAGATCCACGCCATGCGTGGATGGGGCCATCGCACCCAGCCCAGTAGATCCACGCCATGCGTGGATGGGGCCATCGCACCCAGCATCCAGTAGATCCACGCCATGCGTGGATGTGGCCGTCGCACCCAGCCCAGTAGATCCACGCCATGCGTGGATGGGGCCATCGCACCCAGCACCCGGTAGATCCACGCCATGCGTGGATGGGGCCATCGCACCCAGTACCCGGTAGATCCACGCCATGCGTGGATGGGGCCTTGCCCATGAACGTGAAAAGGCCCGGGCATCTGCATGCCCGGGCCCGATCATCATCCCCACGGGGATGTCGCGTTACTTCACTTCGGCATCGGCCGGGGTGAAGCGCGGCATCGCCGCCGCTGCGCCTTCCTTCTCGGTCGAGCGACCGGCGAACTGGTTGGCGAAGCGCACGTGGCGGGCGAACGGAGCGTCCGGCACCTGTGCCATCGAGGCCACCAGCGCACCGTTGAAGGCATCGCCGGCACCGGTGGTGTCGATCGCCTGCACCTGTTCGGCACCCACGCGATAGTACGGCTGGGTGTCGCCACGCAGGTGCTCGTCGGCATGCGACACGAACACGCCCACCGAACCCAGGGTCACCACCACCGTGCCGTTGCCGACCAGCTTGCGGCACAGCGCGTGCAGGCTGGCACCGTCCAGCGCGGCGACGTCATTGGCATCCACGCGCTCGCCGACATGACGGCCGAGCAGGGCGGCGAACTCGGTTTCGTTCGGGGTGATCACATCGGCCAGCTTCAGCAGGCCGATGCTCGACGGGGCGTCGGCCGGGGCGGCGTTGAGAACGGTGGTGACACCGGCCTCACGGGCCACGGCCAGGGCCGCTTCGATGGTCTGCACCGGCGATTCCAGCTGCACCAGCACCACTTTGGCGCCGGTCAGCAGGGCCTGCTGTTGCTGTACGAAGTCGGTGCTCAGCGCCGCGTTGGCACCCGGGCCGATGACGATGGTGTTGCGGCCACGGGCATCGACGTAGATGCCGGCGGTGCCGGTCGGCTCGCTGCTGGCTTCGGCGATCAGCGCGAAACCATCCTGCGCGGCCAGGTCACGGGCGGTGGCACCACCCGCATCGTCGCCCAGTGCACACAGGAAGCTGGTGTCAGCGCCGGCACGGCAGGCGGCAACGGCCTGGTTGAAGCCCTTGCCACCGGGACCGGTGCTGTAGCGGCCGGCAATGGTCGCACCCGGTGCCGGCAGCGACTCGCACCGCCACACGTGATCGACATTGAAGGAACCGACGACAACGACACTGCTGCTCATAGGGAATCTGTTCTCGAAACTAGGGTTCAGCTGAAATGCGTCAGCACGCCGGCGATGGTAGCCGTCATGAAGGTGGCGATGGTACCGCCCAGCACCGCGCGCAGGCCGAACTTGGCCAGATCGTGGCGACGTTCCGGTGCCAACCCGCCGATGCCGCCAATCTGGATCGCGATCGAACTGAAATTGGCGAAGCCACACAGCGCGTAGGTGGCGATCAGGCGACCTTCGTCGGACAGGCTCATGCCCGGCACCTGGCCATTCACGATCTTCGACAGTTCGGTGTAGGCGACGAACTCGTTGATCACGACCTTCTGGCCGATCAGCGAACCGACGGTGGTGGCGTCGGCCCACGGCGTGCCGATCACCCAGGCGATCGGGGCCAGCACGTAACCGAAGATGGTCGACAGGTCGGTCGGCTTGCCGATCGCAGCCGCCAGGCCGGTCACTTCACCGATCCAGGTCAGCGGCGCATTGAGCAGGGCGATCAGGGCGATGAAGGCCAGCAGCATCGCACCGATGTTCAGGGCCAGCTTCAGGCCGTCACCGGCGCCGGCGGCGGCGGCGTCGATGATGTTGCTGGAGGTCTTCTCCACTTCCATCTTGACCGTGCCGCGGGTCAGCGGGGTGCCGGTTTCCGGAATCAGCAGCTTGGCCACGACCAGGGTGGCCGGGGCCGCCATGATGCTGGCCGCCAGCAGGTGCTTGGCGTAGAACGCCTGCTGCACCGGATCGCCGCCGCCCAGCATGCCCACGTACGCGGCAAGCACGCCGCCGGCGATGTGGGCCATGCCGCCGATCATCATCGTCAGCAGCTCGGACTGGGTCATCTTGGCGATGTACGGACGCACCGTCAGCGGCGCCTCGGTCTGGCCGATGAACACGCTGGCGCAGACGCTGGTGGTTTCCGCACCGGACACGCGCATCACCTTGGTGATCGACCAGGCCATCACCCGTACGATCGCCTGCATGACGTTGAGGTGGTACATGACCCCCATCAGCGCCGAGAAGAAGATGATCGTCGGCAGCACCTGGAAGGCGAAGATGAAACCGTAGTTCTTGACGTCCATCAACGAGCCGAAGATGAACTTCGAACCTTCGTTGACGAAGCTCAGCACCTTCACGAAGCCCTGGCCCAGCGCATCGAACACGTCGCGCCCGCCCGGTACCAGGATCACCAGTGCCGCAAAAGCGATCTGCAGGGTGATGCCGGTGGCGACCAGCTTCCAGTCCACCGCGCGCTTGTTGTTGGAAAACAGCCAGGTGATGCCGATCAGCACCGCCAAACCGAACAGGCCGAAGCCGATCCTGCCCAAACCTTCGACCATCTGAGTGACTCCCCTGGGGCGTCGCGAAAAACGGGAAGCCTAGTGCAGGGCAGGGGCCGGAGCAAGGAAAAGCCGTCTGCGCGCGGCCATCGGCTCCGATCAGGCCAGCAACAGCAAGGGGTTGCGCCTGCCGGGACAGGTAGAATGGTGGCTTGATCCCGGCCCGTATGCGGGCCCGCAGCAGGAGAATCGCATGCTCTACCGTCGCCTTGGCTCCACCGGCCTGCCGATGTCCGCCCTGTCCTTCGGCGCCTGGGTGACCTTCGGCGACCAGGTGCCGCGCGACGAGGCGCGCAACCTGGTGGCGGCGGCCTGGGACCATGGCATCAACTTCTTCGACAACGCCGAGGGCTATGCCAACGGCCGCGCCGAGCAGGTGATGGGCGATGTGATGGCCGACCTGCGCCTGCCGCGCGATGGCTTCTGTGTGTCCAGCAAGGTGTTCTTCGGCAGTGCCAAGGATCCCCGGCCCACCCAGCGCGGCCTGTCGCGCAAGCATGTGACCGACGCCTGCCATGCTGCGCTCAAGCGCCTGCGGGTGGACTATCTGGACCTTTATTACTGTCATCGTCCGGATCCGGACGCGCCGATCGCTGAGACGGTGCATGCCATGGACACCCTGGTCCGGCAGGGCAAGGTGCTGTACTGGGGCACGTCGGAATGGTCGGCCAACCAGATCCAGGAGGCGGTGGACATCGCCGCGCGCCACAACCTGCAGGCGCCGTCGATGGAGCAGCCGCAGTACAACCTGCTGCACCGTCAGCGCGTGGAAGTGGAGTACGCGCCGCTGTATGCCACCGCCGGACTGGGCACCACGATCTTCTCGCCGCTGGCCTCGGGCCTGCTGAGCGGCAAGTACGACGATGGCGTGCCGGCCGATGCGCGTCTGGGCCGCGAAGGCATGGGCTGGCTGCAGGACCTGGTGCTGGGCGACAACGCCGATGAGCGTTTGGCCCGGGTGCGCCGCTTCAGTGCGGTGGCCCGCGAGCTGGGTCACGCCCCGGCCAGCCTGGCCATCGCCTGGTGCCTGCGCAATCCCAACGTCTCCAGCGTGATCCTCGGCGCCAGCCGGGTCAGCCAGCTGCTGCAGAATCTGCAGGCGCTGGACGTGCTGGCGCAGGTGGACGACGCCGGCTGGGCGCAGGTGGAAGCCGTATTCGCCTGAGGAACGGGGACAGGGGGCAGGGCCGAACCCACGCTCGGTCGGCCCTCCCGCGCCCAGTCGGGCCCATTCCAATAGATGGTAGCTATCGAATTTTAGATTTCGATCATTAATTCCATCAATGAAGTTGAGAATGGTTGTTGATTGTCAACTGAGAATCATTATCATTTAACTCGTCCCTCGCACGAGTCCAGATGCTCATGAATGCTCAACCTGTACTGCTGCGCCCCGAAACGCTGACCCTCCGCGACCGCCCGGTGCGTGTCGTGCCGCCGGAAGAGGTCATCGACAGCGAAGCCCTGCTCAAGGGCCGTCGTGAAATCCTGATCCAGCACGGTGACCGTTTCTACCGTCTGCGTCATACCAGCAACGACAAGCTGATCCTGACCAAGTAACGCGGTCTGGTCGCCCGCCTCCCTCCCTCCTGTCGGCAGCGCCGGCAGGGTGGGCGACCCGTCCGCTCCTGCTCTCTCCCCCTCGGTCTACCGTTCATGCCTGTCTGGCGTGGCGGTGGCCGGGGGTTCCCCTGCCTGACCGAACGATGCCGATGACCCGCCCGACTGCCCTTTCCATTGCCCTGTGGATGGCTCTGCCGCTGTCCGCCCACGCTGCTGCCGATGCTGCGCCCGACGCGCGCGAATTCGATCGCGTGCAGGTCACCGCCACCCGTACCGAACGTGCGGTCAGCGATGTCGCCGCCACCGTCGATGTGATCGACCGCGAGCAGATGGACCGGCAGCTGGTGCAGGACATCAAGGATCTGGTCCGCTACGAGCCGGGCCTGTCGGTCAGCCGCAGTGCCACCCGTTTCGGCCTCGGCAGCATCCGCATCCGTGGCCTGGATGGCAATCGCGTGCGCATCCAGACCGATGGCATCGCCATGCCGACCAGCTTCAACATCGGTTCGTTCTCCAACGCCAACCGCAACTTCACCGACCTGGACACGCTCAAGCGCGTGGAGATCGTGCGCGGCCCGGCCAGTTCGCTGTACGGCTCGGACGCACTTGGCGGCGTGGTTGCCTTCGTCACCAAGGATCCGGCTGATTACCTCAAGGACGGCAAGGACAGCTACGTCGGCCTGAAATTCGGCTACGACGGCGAGTGGAAGGGCCTGCTCGGCGGCGTCACCAGCGCCTTCGGTGGCGAACACTGGAGCGGCATGGTCAACATCAACCACCGCCAGGGCCAGGAAACCGACAACAAGGGCGATGTGCGCAGCAATGACAACACGCGCACCGCGGCCAACCCGCAGGACCGCGATGGTCGCAGCGGCCTGGCCAAGCTGGTCTATGCGCCCAGCGAAGACCAGCGTTTCCGCCTGACCGTGGAAGGCAACGAAGACAACACCGATACCGACGTGCTGTCCTCGATCGACCGCACCACCACCACCGGCATGAAGGCGCGCGACAAGCAGAACCGCACCCGCGTGTCCTTCGCCCACGAGATGGATGCGCTGGACAAGGGCTTCGCCGACAGCCTGCACTGGCAGGTCTACACGCAGGACAGCGAAACCACGCAGCGCACCGATGAGGCGCGCGCCAACGGCAGCCGCCGCCATCGCGAGTTCAGTTTCGACCAGCGCGTGTATGGCCTGCAGGCGGTGTTCAACAAGGCCTTCAGCACCGGCAGCGTCGAACACGCGCTGACCTATGGCTTCGATGGCGCCCGCACCGAGATCCGCCAGAAGCGCGATGGCTACCAGGTCAGCAATCGTGGCGTGGTCAGCACGACGATCCTGCCCGACGCGTTCCCCGTGCGCGATTTCCCGATCAGCAAGACCACCGAGCTGGGCCTGTACGC
The DNA here is from genome assembly GCF_040548715.1 of Stenotrophomonas sp. 2694. Classification (NCBI taxonomy): domain Bacteria; kingdom Pseudomonadati; phylum Pseudomonadota; class Gammaproteobacteria; order Lysobacterales; family Lysobacteraceae; genus Stenotrophomonas; species Stenotrophomonas sp. 2694. Next base: position 15,124 of record NZ_JBEPSG010000006.1, on the reverse strand, counting down.
GCAGGATGAAATGCGCCTGGCCGACGGCAGGCTGTCGCTGGTGCCGGGCGTGCGCGTGGACCGCTACGAACTGAAGCCGGACGTGGACAGCATCTTCGCCGAGGACAACCCCGGCGTGGCCGTGTCGGAGCTGAAGAAGACCAGCGTGTCGCCGAAGTTCGGCCTGGTCTATCGCTTCACCGACGAGTGGTCGCTGTTTGCCGGTTACTCGCGTGGTTTCCGCTCGCCGCCGTACAACGACGTCAACCTCGGCTTCACCAACTTCGCTTTCGGCTACACCGCCATTCCCAATCCGGACCTGAAGCCGGAAACCAGCGACGGCGTTGAGCTGGGCCTGCGCTTCCTGTCGCCGGCGGCGTACGTGAGCGTGAGCGGCTACTACAACGACTACAAGGACTTCATCGAGTCGCAGACGCTGGTGGGTACCAACCCGCAGGGCCTGATGGTGTTCCAGTCGCGCAACATCGCCGACGCACGCATCTACGGCGCCGAACTGAAGGCCGGCGTCGACTTCGGCCAGATCCGTCCCGCACTGCAGGGCTGGGCGCTGCGCAGTGCGGTGGCGTGGTCGCGCGGCGACAACAAGACCGAAGACACGCCGCTGGATTCGGTCGATCCGCTGCGCGGCACCGTCGGCGTGATGTACGACACCGATACCTGGGGAGTTGAACTGGCAGGCACCTTCGTCAAGCGCAAGGACCGGCTGGCCAGCACCACCACCTATCGCCCGGCGGGCTATGGCGTGGCCGACCTGATGGCGCACTGGAACTTCGCCCCGGGCGCCACCTTCAACGTCGGTGTCTTCAACCTGGGTGACAAGCGTTACATCGACTGGTCCAACGTCGGCTCGACCCCGTCGGCCACCAGTACCGTTCTGGACCGCTATACCAGCCCCGGCCGCACCCTGTCGGCCAGCCTTGCCGTGTCCTGGTGATCCCATGAGCCGAGCCCTGTCCGCGCGCCGCCTGCCGTCCTCCCTGTCGCGTTCGTCGCCGCGGGCCTGGCCTGCGCCGGCACAGCTGGCAGCGCTCGGTACTGTGTTGTGCCTGTATCACGCCGATGGCAACGAACTGGGCGGTTGGCGCCAGGCGGTATCGGTGCATGCCTGCCAGGGCGTGGACAGCGAGGGCCTGCGCGAAAGCCTGTGCTTCCTCGATGCACGTGGCCGTTGCGTGTGGCGCCTGTACCTGTTGCCGGACAGCGATTTCCTGGCCTGGGACCGGCTGGTGGCGACGCTGCCGCCGGGTCCTTCGCACGATAGTGATGGCAGCGTCGGTGAACGCCTGTGGCGGCGCCTGGCCGGGCATCTGGGCGGACAGCGCTGGCGTCTGTGCACACTGCGCCTGCACGCCGCCGACGAGGGCCGGACCCTGGCCGCCAGCCTGTCCACGCTGTCGTCGCTCGGTGCCGCCACCGCGCGCCGCATCGCACGCATGGAAGGCGCCGAAGGCGAACTGGCGATCGACGACTGCTGCTGCGCCGACGCCGCACGCCGCCCTGCCGCGCGCGCTCCCGGCGACCTGCCGCTGGTACGGCTGTGACCTGATTACGATGGATTGCCTGCCGGCCAGGATGGCCTTTCCACGAAACCTGCAACCCCGAAGGAAGACCCGATGAAGTTCCAGACAGCCAGCGTGATGGTGCTGCTCGCCGCCAGTGGCGCCGCCAGCGCGCAGCCCTCCGACATCGCCCGCGACCATGACAGCATCCTCGCCATGCAGGGTGAGTACACGGTGGATTTCGCCTTCGATGAGACCGTGCTGCTGAAGCCGGGCTACGAGCGCGCGCCGGCCATGCGCAGCGGTGGCAACGAAGTGGTGATCGTGGTCGAGGACACGCCGAAGCGCATCGTGCTGCAGCACCTGCTGCTGGACGAGAAGAGCGGCCACGTGACCAAGCACTGGCGGCAGGACTGGGTGTATGAAGCGCCGAACCGCTTCGAGTTCAGCGCCGACCAGACCTGGCAGGTGCGCACGATCGCGGCCGCGACCAACCAGGGCGCCTGGACCCAGTGTGTGTACGAAGTCAGCGATGCACCGCGCTACTGCGGCACCGGCACGTGGACCTACCTCAACAACGTGCCGACCTGGACCAGCGATATCAGCTGGCGGCCGCTGCCACGCCGCGAGTACACCAAGCGCAGCGATTACAACGCGCTGGCGGTGGTCAACCGCCACACCCTGACCCCGAACGGCTGGACCCACGAGCAGTTCAACACCAAGGTGCAGCGCAATGCGGATGGCAGCCAGGTGGAAATCGCCCGCGAATTCGGCTTCAACGACTACATCAGGACCACCGAGGTCGACTTCACCCCGGCGCGCGATTACTGGAAGGCCACCGCCGGCTACTGGAGCAAGGTGCGCCAGCGCTGGGACGGTTTCCTGACCCAGGCCCCGGGCGTGCACCTGAAGACCAAGCTCGACGGCATGGCGATGATCATCCCGTTGTTCACCCAGGCCGAGGACGTGCAGGCCGGCAAGAAGGTGAAGGACGCGCAGATCGACGAAGTCTTCGCCAAGTACGTGGAAAAGGCGCCGAAGGAAGGTTGATCGGCGCGCTGCGGTGCCGGATGCGCACTGCACGGCATCCACGCATGGCGTGGATCTACCGGACGTGCGCTGCTCTGGTGGGTGCCGAGCTTGCTCGGCACGCTCTCCGGCGGCGATTGCACCCGGCATCCACGCATGGCGTGGATCTACTGGGACCATCGGCACTGCATCCACGCATGGCGTGGATCTACCTGCTTGCGTGGCCGGATCTACTGGGCTCGCTGGTAGATCCACACCATGCGTGGATGCCTTTGCCACAGAACAGCGTCAGGCCTCGCGCAGCGCCAATGCCGGTGGCGTGTGCAGGATCCGCCGGGTCCCCAGCCAGCCGGCCAGCAGGCTCAGCGCGATGCCGAGCAGGCCACCCAGCAGCAGGCCAGGCCACGGCGGCAGCAGCGGCAGTTCGAACACCTTCTGCGACACCGCTACGCCGATCACCGCTGCCGCGCCCACCGCCAGCAGCGCCGCCAGCGCGCCCAGCGCACCGAATTCCACCAGCACCGCGCCACGCAGCTGGCGCCGCGTCGCACCCAGCGTGCGTAGCACCGCGCTGTCATAGCGTCGCTCGCCCGCCGTTGCCTGCAGCGCCGCCAGCAGCACCAGCACGCCAGCCAGCAGGCTGAACACCATCACCAGCTGCACCGCCTGCGCCACCCGTTCCATCACATCGCGCACCTGCGAGATCACTGCATCCACGTCCAGCAGCGACAGGTTCGGCTGCGCGCGCACCAGGGCCCCGAGACCCGCTGCCTGTCCCGCCGGCAGGTGGAACGCCGACAGCAGGTTGTGCGGCGTATCGCCCACCGCGTTCGGATTCAACAACACGAAGAAGTTCGGCCGGAAGGTATTCCAGTCGGCCTTGCGCACGCTGGTAACGCTGAACTCGCGCTGCTGCTCGCCCACCGCAATGGTGATGCGGTCACCGGGATACACGCCGTAGCGCTTGGCCCAGCCGATCTCCACGGATGCCTCCGCGGCGGTGCTGTCCGGCTTCCAGAACGTGCCGTTGACCAGCGTATTGGCCGGCGGGAACGTGCTGCGCCAACTGAAGTTCAGCGGCCGGTTCTCGTCATCGTCGTCGCGCTGTCCTTCACCCTGCGGCTGATTGTCGTCGGCCGGCGTGCGATCCACTCGCAGCGGCGGTTTGCCGTTGATCGCGATCAGGCGGCCGGTGGCCATCGGTTCGATGCTGGCATCGTGCGCACCCAGGCCCTGCAGGGTCGCCAGCACGCTGTCGCGCTGCTCGGGCTGGATGTTGATCAGGAAATAATTGGGCGTGTCCGCAGGCAGGCGCTCGCGCCACTGCTGCAGCAGGCCGGGGCCGATCACCGCCAGCAACAGTAGGGCGCACAGCGACAGTGACAGGCCCACCAGCTGCATCACCGCCAGCATCCGCCGCCGCGTCAGCGCTGCCAGGCCCAACCGCCAGTTGCCGTGCAGGCGGTGCTGCAGGCCACGCAGCAGCTGCAGCAGCAGGAACCCGACCACGCCCGCGGCCACCGCCAGCCCGGCCAGGCCACCCAGCACCCACAGCGCCAGTTTCAGATCGCCGGTGACCTGCACCGCCAGTACCAGGCTGGCCGCCAGCGCAGCCACATAGGCCAGCAGCGAGGCCGGCGGCAAGGCTGCGAACGAACGGTTGAGCACGCGCATCGGCGGCACGCCACGCAGGCGCAGCAGCGGTGGCAGTCCGAAGCCGAACAGCAGCAACAGGCCGATTCCCGCGCCGGTCAGCGCAGGCATGGCTTCGGGCAGCGGCAGGCGTTGCGGCACCAGGCTACCCAGTACCTGCACCAGTCCTTCCTGTGCCGCCATGCCCAGGCCGATGCCGATCGCACACGCCGGCACCGCCAGCATCAGCAGCTGCAGGGCCAAGCCGGCCAGGATGTCGCGCTGGCGTGCACCCAGGCAGCGCAGGATCGCCACCTGGTCGATGCGACGCAGCGCGAACCGGTTGGCCGCCAGTGCGGTGGCAACGCCGGCCAGCAGCACCGCCAGCAGCGCGCTCAGGCCGAGGAAACGACCGGCCAGGTCGAAGGCCTGGCGCACACCGCGCTGGGTATCGTTCACGCTGAGCAGGCGCATGCCTTTTACCTGCGGCAGCAGCCATTGCCGGAATGACGCGATGTCGGCGGCAGGGCCGGCGAACATCACCCGGTAATTGATGCGGCTGCCGGGGCCGAGCAGGCCGGTGCCTTCCACATCGGCGCGGTTGACCAGCAGGGTCGGCGACAGCGTCAGCAGGTCGCCACCGGCATCCGGTTCCGATTCGATGATGCCGGCGATGCGCAGCGTGCCCGCACCGAATTCCAGATCGTCGCCGGCCTTCAGGCCCAGTGCCTGCAGCAGGCGTGGGTCGGCATAGGCCTGGCCCTTGGCCGGCATTCCGGCATCGGCGATCAGCGCGCCGCCGGGCGTGGCACGCACGCGCAGCGCGCCGCGCAGGGGGTAGCCCGCTTCCACGGCCTTGATGCTGGCCATCTGGCTGGCATCGCCCTGGAACAGCACGCTGCCGAAGCTGGCCAGCCGCGTATGCGCCAGGCCGCGTCGCTGCGCCTCCTCAGCGAACGCGGCGGGCGGGTCATCGCGGCCGGCAACACCGAGGTCGCCGCCGAGCATTTCCGCCGCGCTGCCGGTCAATGCCAGGTTCACCCGGTTCACCAGCGTGCCCACCGCCGTCATCACCGCCACGCCCAGTACCAAGGCGGCGAACACGGTCAGCAGGTCACCTGCCAGGGCCTCGCGGCGCAGCGCGCGCCACGCATGCCGCAGCAGGTTCATGCGTCCACTCCATGTTCCACCGGCTGCAGGCGGCCGTTGTCGATGCGATGGATGTACTGGCAGCGCTGCGCCAGGCGCAGGTCGTGGGTGACCAGCACCAGCGTGGTACCGCTGCCGGCATTGAGTTCGAACAGCAGATCGCTGATGTGCTGGCCGGTGGCCTGGTCCAGTGAACCGGTGGGTTCGTCGGCGAACAGGATGCGCGGGCGGCTGACGAATGCCCGGGCAAGGGCGACACGCTGCTGCTCGCCGCCGGACAACTGCCGCGGGTAGTGGCGGGCACGATGCGAGAGTCCGACCGCAGCCAGCACCTCGTCCACCCGCGTGCGGTCCTCGCGCCCGGCCAGTTCCAGCGGCAGCGCGATGTTCTCGGCCGCCGTCAGCGCCGGCAGCAGATGGAAGCTCTGGAAGACGAAGCCGACGTCGCGCGCGCGCAGCTGTGCACGCGCTTCTTCGTCCAGTGCCGTCAGATCCTGGCCCGCCAGCGCGATGCGGCCACGGCTGGGCAGGTCCAGCCCGGCCAGCAGGCCGAGCAGGGTGGTCTTGCCGGAACCAGAGGCGCCGACGATGGCCACGCTGGTGCCTTCATGGACGGTCAGGGTGATGTTGTCCAGTATGTGGACTTCACCCTCCGGGCCATGCACGGATTTGCCGACCTGGGCGACGGCGATGGCGACGGGCGCGCTGCGGGGGGACAGGCTGTCGATGAGGAGACTCCAATGCACAAGACGGAATGGAGCCGGCAAGCCGGCGCAATGATGATGCTGCTGCTAGGGTTGCTGCTGTTGCCGGCACTGGCGTGTGCCAAAGGTCCGGGCGGCGGTACCGTGCTGGTGCTCGGTGACAGCCTCAGTGCCGCCCACAATATCCCGGCCGATGCCGGCTGGGTCAGCCTGCTGCAGCAGCGGGTCAGGCAGCAGTCGAAAACCCCGCCGCGCATCGTCAACGCCAGCATGAGCGGGGAAACCACCGCTGGCGCGCTGACCCGCCTGCCGGGCCTGCTTGGCCGGGAGAAGCCCACGGTGGTGGTGATCGCCCTTGGTGGCAACGATGCGCTGCGCGGGCTGACCCCGGCGCAGGTGCAGGGCAACCTGGAGAAGATGGTGCAGGCCAGCCAGAAGGCCGGTGCGAAGGTGCTGCTGCTGGGCATCGACGTGCCGCCCAACTATGGGGCGGGCTACCGCCAGCGCCTGGCTGCGGCGTACCGGGCACTGGCCACGCAGTACAAGGTTCCGTTGCTGCCGTTCCTGCTGGAAGGCGTGGCCCTGCAGCCCGGCTTGATGCAGGCCGACGGCCTGCATCCCACCGCCCAAGCGCAGCCGAAGGTGCTGGACAACGTCTGGCCGCTGCTGAAGCCGCTGCTGTGAGCACGCCATCTTCTTTTCATTGACGCAACTTCACATCGCGTGCACCGTCGATCGGGCATGTTTCACAAAGCTGAAGAAAGAGGGATTCTCATGCGTCAGACGAAGGAGACTTCCGGCTTGGTGCTGGTGGTCGAAGACAACCGCAATATCTCCGAGATGATCGGTGAATACCTGGAAGGCCGTGGCTTCGAGGTCGACTATGCGCAGGATGGCCTGGACGGCTACCGTCTGGCTGCCGAGAACAGCTACGACGTCGTCGTGCTGGACCTCATGCTGCCGCGGCTGGATGGCATCGAAGTGTGCCGCCGGCTGCGCAACGATGCGCGCAAGTCGACCCCGGTGCTGATGCTGACCGCGCGCGACACGCTGGATGACAAGCTCACCGGGCTTGGCTTTGGTGCCGACGATTACCTGACCAAGCCGTTCGCGATCCAGGAACTGGAAGCCCGCCTGCGCGCGCTGATCCGCCGCGAACGTCGCCAGGTGGGTTCGGAAGTGCTCAAGGTCGCCGACCTGGTGCTCGATCCGGTCAGCATGCGTGCCACCCGTGCCGGCACCGAGCTGCAGCTGTCGCCGATCGGCCTGCGCCTGCTGACCATCCTGATGCGTGAATCGCCGCGTGTGGTCACCCGCCAGGAAATCGAGCGCGAGATCTGGGGCAACGGCCTGCCTGATTCGGACACGTTGCGCAGCCATCTGTACAACCTGCGCAAGATCATCGACAAGCCGTTCGATCGGCCGCTGCTGCACACCGTGCAGAGCGCGGGCTATCGCATCGCCGATATCGCCCAGCCGATGGCCTGATCGACGTCGTGCCGGTGTTGCAGCAGAACCGGCACGGCCGTGGTCGGCAGGGAAGGGGTGCACGTTCCGGATACCGGGTCGTCATCGTCCATGCACGATCACGGCACAGCGCGCTGCCTATAATCGCAGCGCTCTGACCGGGACACCGCAATGCCGCACGGCCTGCCGCGCAAGATCCGTATCGCTTTCATCCTGCAAGCCGTGCTGGCCAGCCTGGGTATCCTGCTGGGTGCCTGGCTGGTTTCGCTGGTGATCAAGCACAGCCTGGTGGGCGCTGCCCTGCGCGAAGAAGCGGCGTACTACTGGACACTGCACGAGGCCTCGCCCGTGCAGCCGCCGCCCAATACCCAGAACATCCGTGGCTACCTGCTGGAACGCGGGCAGTCCAGCCTGTCATTGCCGGCCAACCTGCGCACGTTGGAACCGGGTTTCCACGAACTGCCCGACGACGATCAGCTGGTGCTGGTCGACGCCCGCGAAGAGGGGCGCCTGTACCTGGTGTTCCTGCGCTCGCGCGCGGAGATGCTGGCGTTCTGGTTCGGCATCGTGCCGGTGCTGCTGACCCTGCTTGCGGTATATGGCGCCTCCTGGATCACCTACCGTGCCTCCAAACGCCTGGTATCGCCGGTGAACTGGCTGGCGCGCCGTGTCTCGCGCTGGGATCCGGGCCATCCGGAAGCGGCCGACCTGGAGCCGAACAAGCTGCCGGCAGATATGCAGGGCGAGACCCGGCAGCTGGCGGCGGCACTGCATTCGCTGGCCAACCGGGTCACCGCGCACGTGGCGCGCGAGCGCAACTTCACCCGTGATGCCAGCCATGAACTGCGCACGCCGCTGACCGTCATCCGCGTGGCCAGCGACATGGCGCTGGGCGATGAAAGCCTGGAGCCGCGCCTGCGCCGCAGCCTGCAGCGCATCCAGCGTGCCGGGCGGGACATGGAAGCGGTGATCGATGCCTTCCTGATCCTGGCCCGTGAGGCCGACGTCGAGCCGCAGGTGGAACTGTTCGACGTCAACGACATCGTCCGTTACGAAGTGGACAACGCCAACGAGCTGCTGGTGGGACGGCCGCTGGCGGTGCACCTGCACAGCGACGCGGCCGTGCAGCTGCACGCACCGCCGCGGGTGCTGCAGGTGGTGGTCAGCAACCTGGTGCGCAACGCCTGCAGCTATACCGATGAAGGCCGCATCGACGTGCATGTGCACAACGACCGGGTGGTGGTGAGCGATACCGGCATCGGCATGTCCGCTGACGCGCTGTCGCGTGCGTTCGAGCCGTTCTATCGTGCCGATCCCAGCCGACCGCAGGGCACTGGCCTGGGGCTGTCGATCGTGCGCCGCCTGTGTGACCGCTTCGGCTGGAAGGTCAGCCTGGCCAGCGAGCTGGGCAAGGGCACCGAGGCGACGGTGATTTTCCGCTGAGGGCCGCTTGCCACCTCGGTAGTTGCCGACCTTGGTCGGCGCTTTCACTGGGATGCAGGTGGACGCATTCATGCCAACCAAGGTTGGCAACTACCGGAGCACGCGCGTTGTCGCGGTGGTGCCGGCCGCTGGCCGGCAACCTCGGGATCAATCAGTTGCAGTTGACCTTCGGCGCCAGCGCCTTGGTCCAGATCGCATAGCCGGCCGGGGTCATGTGCAGCATGTCCTCGCGGAACAACGACGCATCGGGTTGGCCGTCGGCCCCGAGCATCGGTGTGTAGATGTCGGTGTAGCCGGTGTTGGGCAGCTTCGCCAACGCAGCCTTGATCTTCGCGTTGGCGTCGTTGATCGCCGGCAGCAGGTGCGCCCGCGAGGGGCTGGGCTTGATGGAGACGTATTCCACCTTCGTCTGCGGCAGGTCGCGATGCACGCGCTGCACGAAGGCCACCACGTCATCGCGTACCTGGGTTGCGCTGCGGCCGCTGTTGAGGTCGTTGTCGCCGGCGTAGAAGAACACCTTGCACGGCGCGTACGGCACGATGGCCTGGCCGGCGTACCAGGTGCTGTCGCGTACTTCCGAACCTCCGAAGCCGCGGTTGAACACCGGTTGCCCCGGGAAATCCCGGGCCAGGCTGTCCCACATGCGGAAGGACGAGCTGCCGATGAACTCAATGCCACCACGCGGCGGCGGATTGGTCCGGTCGGCGGCGGCGAAGGCGGCGATGTCGGCCTCCCAGGCCACGTTGGAGACCTGCGCAGGGATCTGTGGCGGCGCCGGCGGGCTCAGGGCCTGGGCCAGCGGCGCGGCCAGCAGGCCGAGCAGGATCAGGCAGGTGCGGGGACGGGTCATCAGGCACTCCGGCAGGGCAGGGGTATCCATCATAGAAGCTGGGCTGGCCCCGCGCTTGGCCGCGCTGGGCCGTTTGCGGGGTCGTTCGCAGGGCCTCGCGGCGGGGCGTGCGGGGTGCCATTGCCGCCCTTGTGGCAAAATGGGGGCTGTCTGCCTATCCCTGTGCACCCATGATTTCCTGCCGTGCGTCTGAGCGGTCGCTGCGCCGCGCCCCTGTTGCTGGATCCATCACCCGTGGCTGATCAGTTCGGCCACATGCCCCGCGGCCCGCGCCGCATCTTCCAGGCCGCCCGCTGGTCCTGGCAGGGCCTGCGTGCTGCCTGGCTGCACGAGTCCTCGTTCCGGCTGGAGGTCTACCTGCTGGTGCTGCTGACCCCGCTGGCGATCTGGCTGGGCCAGACCCCGGTGGAGCGCGCGCTGATGATCGGCTCGATGCTGCTGGTGCTGGCGATGGAGCTGGCCAATTCGGCCATCGAGGCGGTGATCGAGCGCTATGGCGCGGAAATCCACGAACTGGCCGGCCGCGCCAAGGACATGGGCTCGGCGGCGGTGTTCGTGCTGATGATGAACGTGCTGCTGTGCTGGGCCCTGGTGCTGGTGCCGCGGTTGTTCCCAGCCAGCGTCGGCTGATCCTTCTTCCTCCCCCCTTGTTGAAGACTTCCCATGTCCCTTGAGCTTCTCGCCGATCCGAACGTCTGGTTGACCCTGTTCACCTTGAGCGCGCTGGAAATCGTGCTCGGCATCGACAATCTGGTGTTCATCTCCATCGCCGTCAGCAAGCTGCCCGAAGAGCGCCGCCCGTTCGCGCGCCGCCTCGGCATCGCCGTGGCCTGCATCACCCGTATCGGCCTGCTGGTCTCGCTGGCGTACCTGGCGCACATGCAGGCGAACCTGTTCACCGTGGCCGGCATGGGCATCTCCATCCGCGACCTGGTGCTGATCGTCGGTGGCCTGTTCCTGATCATCAAGGGCTGGATGGAGATCAAGGAGATGATCACCGGTGGCGAGGACGAGGACCCGACCACCACCAAGACCTCGGCCGTGTTCGGCTACGTGATCGCGCAGATCGCGGTCATCGACATCGTGTTCTCGCTGGATTCGGTGATCACCGCCGTCGGCATCGCCGACCATGTGCCGGTGATGGTGGCGGCGATCCTGTTGTCGGTGGCGGTGATGCTGCTGGCGGCCAACCCGCTGGGCCGCTTCATCGATGCCAACCCGACCGTGAAGATGCTGGCCCTGGCCTTCATCCTGCTGATCGGCGCGGTGCTGATCCTGGACGGCCTGGACGTGCACGTGCCCAAGCCCTACATCTACGCCGCGATGGGCTTCTCGGTGCTGGTGGAGTGGCTGAACCTGCTGATGCGCCGCCGCGCACGCGAACACCACGTGCCGGGCGCCGGCGACTGGTAAGCAAGCGAGACAGAACCCCCGGCCCGGCCGGGGGTTCTGCGTTTCAGGCGCCGCTGCGCTCGCCGGGCATGGCCCGGCGCTACCGAAGCGTGGGCCATGCCCGGCGTGGCTTCTTCCCGCAATGCCGGCTTGCACCTTCCACTTGTGAATCGGGATCAACACTGTTTTCCCGCGTAGTGGCTTACTCCCGGCCGGCAAAGCGCGCAGGCTACGCGCTCATTTTCCACAGGGCCTGCCCCCACGCAGGCAACCCCCATGAATTCCAGAGCCGCATTGCTGGCCCTCGCCGTCGGCGCCTTCGCCATTGGCACCACCGAGTTCACGCCGATGGGCCTGCTGCCGGTCATCGCCAACGGAGTGGGGGTCAGCATCCCCACCGCCGGCATGCTGATCACCGCCTATGCGGTGGGCGTGATGCTGGGCGCACCGGTGATGACCCTGCTGATGGGACGCTTCGGCAAGCGCACCGCACTCATGCTGCTGATGTCGATCTTCGTCATCGGCAACCTGCTGTCGGCGCTGGCCCCGAACTACGGCCTGCTGCTGCTGTCACGGCTGGTGACCAGCCTCAATCACGGTGCGTTCTTCGGCATCGGCGCGGTGGTCGCCGCCAGCCTGGTGCCGAAGGAGAAGCAGGCCGCGGCGGTGGCGACGATGTTCATGGGCCTGACCATCGCCAACATCGGTGGCGTGCCGCTGGCGACCTGGGTCGGCCAGCAGCTGGGCTGGCGCCTGGCCTTTGCCGGCACCGCCGTACTCGGTGTGGTTGCGATCACCGCGTTGGCCATGGCACTGCCGCCGTCGGCCGCGGGCGCGCGCCCGGATGTGCGGCGTGAACTGAAATCGATCATGCAGCCGCAGGTGCTGCTGGCGATGGCCACTACGGTGCTGGGTGCAGGTGCGATGTTCACCCTCTACACCTACGTGGCGCCGGTGCTGACTGAACTGACCGGTGCGTCGAATGCCTTCATCGCGCTGTCGCTGGCATTGATCGGCATCGGCTTTACCTTCGGCAACGGTATTGGCGGGCGCCTGGCCGACTGGTCGCTGGACGGCGCCACCCGGATCCTGCTGGCGGTACTTGCGGTGCTGATGTTCGTGCTGCCGCTGGCTTTCATGAGCCACGCGACTGCAGCGCTGGGTGTACTGCTGTTCGGTGCGGCGACCTTCGCGATCGTGCCGCCGTTGCAGATCCGGGTGATGCAGGCGGCCAGCGAGGCGCCGGGCCTGGCGTCGTCGATCAACGTCGGTGCTTTCAACCTCGGCAATGCACTGGGCGCGGCGCTGGGTGGTGCGGTGATCAGCCTGGGGCTGGGGTACGCGGCGATTCCGGTGGCCGGTGGCCTGCTGGCAGCGTCGGCGCTGCTGCTGGCGTGGCTGGGGCGGGCACGCGCGCCGGTGGCTGAGGCTTGCTGAGGGGCGAGGAGGTGCCGGGTCGTACCCGTCCCGGCAACGGCACAACCCGCAAAGCCCTGTTCGCTTTGCTGGCCCTGTTGTGACGACGGTGCATGCGGCGCTGACGGGCTAGTGCTTGTTCAAAACGGTCTCGTCAGGGCTCCCGTTGTCGCCAGCACCGTCCTGCAGTGCTCCCGGTACCGTCCAGATGAGTACGCCGGAGTCGTTGTCGGCGGGCCGATCTGCATGAATCCAGAGCTCCGTCCCTGCTCGATTGAACGCAAGGGATTTCAACGCGATTCCTTCCGGAACACCGAGGCGCGCGACATGCTTGCCGACATCGATGCGCCAGACATCGACGTAGCGCCCCGGTGCGGCGCCTGTAACCGTCATCGCGAGCAGCCTTCCATGAGCCGTGCGTGCCAGTGCCTGAGTACCGGTTTTTCGTTCCACCTCAAATGTCGCTTCCCCGGTGGAAAGGCGATGAATGCGAAGAACTTCCCTCTGGTCTTTTGGATCACGAGCTTCTTCGGCAACCCAGTCGCCTGCGGCGCTTCCCAACACCAGGTGCCCACTGCCTCCGGACCTCATTGGAAAGCTCTTGACCACGTCGCCTGACGCAGGTGAAACACCGACCAGGCCGCAACTGCTGAACCAGAAGAGTCCGTCACCCAGATCCGGTGCTGGACCTGCGGAGCAGGATTGCATGTAGCCGAAGACGCGCCGTCTCAAGTTGGATCTGTCTTTCCAGAGATCCTTCATCTCGATGGCTTCTCCTGATCCTGTGTCCATGATCCGCTCAGGGAAGCGGTCCTCCGTCGCCATATGAGACTCCGCGTGGAGGTAGGAGTTGCCATCGATATCAAGCTGCCACCGTGGAGCGATGGTGCTCTGCATGCAGTGGTCGCTTCGGATGGCCTTGGTCGCATCACCGCTGATCCGTACAGGACAGGATGTGAAAATCTGCTGCGTCAGGCTTGGCTGGGCCGCTGTCAGAATCCATAGGGGTCCTTTTCGGTCGACCTTCGTCTCAATGACCCGCTGACCGTCGCCCATCTGCCGGGCCGTAACGCTCCCAGCCCTCTTTGCGACGATGTAACCGTATGAACTGTCGGTGCCTGACGTGACATGGAACTGGTCTTCTGGCAACGAACGAATCTGACTATAGCTGCAGCCGGGTTGAATTTCCGGGATGGCGTGCCACTGCAACATCGGCATCGCACCGTCCACGGGTGGGCGAGGGACAGTACGCGGAACCGGCGCTTCGTCACGTAGATCGAACAGATGCGAGATGACATCCAATGTGGTTTCGGGGCCCGCTGGGAAGATCGCCGCCAGCGCCTGCACCTCCGCTGAGAATTCCTGGCTGGCGTCCCTCTCAGTGATCAGCTGGGTTTCCCAGTGTGGGTAGGGAACAGCGGCGACCCCGGGGATGGATCCAAACGCCCTCCATTTGACACGGCGTTGCTCTTGGCGCTTCTCTGCATACCAGAGCAGCGTCTGCGAAGGAGCGCCTGTCAGATCCGCCAGGTCGACCAGGACAACGTGCTTTTCGCCCCACTTGCGCCGCGCGGTATCCAGGTAGGAACTGGAGAACGTCAGCCGCCCCACTGCCAGGTCAGTGAATGTGGCGGCTGTGGAGTCGAGATCGGAAGGAGACAGCTGCTCCACGTGGGCGCGCCAGCGGAGTTTTTCTTCCGGAGCGATGGCGCCTGCCGTTGCCGCAGCATCAATCGCAGCAATGTTCCGCGCGAACGCGATTGCGCTCTTCTCCGGATGGAAGTGTCCGTAGACCTTTACCCACTCCCGCTCCATGTCCCCAACAATAAGTTGAGTAACATCACTCTCGCGAAATGAACTGGAAAAATAGCTTCGCGCGTGAATGGCCGAGCTGACGTCCTGGATCGAAGCAGACACGATGTAGGCCTTGCCCACATAGCTGTCACCCCCAGCGCGAAGGTGCAGGTCCCGGGTATGGGCATCGCTTGACGCGGTGAGAGCAGGCGTGGGCGTCAGAGCCACCCGCGTGGGATCAGGGCTTGGCTGGGCGCAAGCCGCAGGCATTAGCACAGCGATGATCGCTGCTGTTGGAAGATGTCTGTGCATGATTGAGGTCGATTTCAATTTTCCGACCGATGGCCGCTGCATCTGAGCGGCGCGGGCGGTTCAAGTGCGAGTTCCCTGCACTATCTGATGCGGAATCTGTGTTGGGCCATGCAAAAAGTACGAAACAGGCCAGCAATTCACTCGCCGGAGCAGCGCCCTCCCGCTGCGGACAGATATCTGGGGCTACGCATTTGGCCGGGGAGGCCAGTGCCGATGTCGGAGCCCTGGCATCCATGGCGTGCACGCTTGGGCCAGTAGGCCCGTGAAGAATGGGCTTTGGCTCCTGATTTTGTTTTTTTCTTTTGATCTTCCCGCGGTGCGCAGGAAACCGTCCGTGGCCGGGAGGGTGGGTTGGCTGGGGGCGTGAGCCGCATGGATGCGGCGACCGAGCTTACATGGACGTACTTGCAGCGTCCCCCAGCCAACCCACCCTCCCG